>JAKASN010000119.1 GCA_021819025.1 Actinomycetes bacterium
AGGATAAAGCCCAAGGCGTCGAACTTTGGGTGGGAAATATCCTCAAACGCGATTATGGCGCCATCGCTCAAACCAATATCACGAAAATGTGAAATTGCCGACGCTAGTTGGGATGGGTCAAATACCACCTCGCTCATATCCGCTCCGAGCAGTCTGGCGATCTCGGCTTGTTCAACCAAGTAGCTGAGCTGGATTTGGCGCGAAAGCGGCCGCACCAAGGCTTGGTAGCTCACCAACATGGAGTCCACGAAACAGTTGTGAATGAAGGCGAGCAACTCCGGAGAGTTGGCAGAGTATTCCAGTTCTGAGCCTGGGTCAAAGCCTGAGATAGCATCGTGCACCCGACGCACCTTGGCGATCGCCGCCAAGGCGTCGGGTCGGGAGCGATAAGTGGTGGTCATGATAAAGTCCGAGGTGCGAAAGAGCCGTCCCCAGGGGTCGGAGCGATAATCGGAGAAGTCGCTTACGGCTCGCATCGAACGCATGGAAAGCGCCTGTATCAAGAGTGCGCGAATCCCGCCAACAAAGCCCGACGGGTCGCCGTGAAGTTGCCATGACGCGCTTTGGGGACCAAAGAGCCCAAAATCGATTTCGGCATTGGTAGCGCTTCGAGCCTGGGTGAATTCGTCTTGCACATTTCCTTTGAACGCCACGGCCATGCCCACTAATCCCTCATCGCCGATATCGGCCGAAATATCGCCTTGGAACCGCAAGTTCTCCCAAGACAACCCGATGGCCGCGATACTCGGGGTCTTGGCCTTTGCGATAGCGGGCCGCCACGACCTAGAGTTGTCCTATGCCAGCGATTCCACAAGGCTCAAGACCCCTTGGCCAAGGCCGCGTGGGGCCCCAAGAAGCAAGATCCGACCTCGCGTCGCGCTTTTTGCGTACCAGAGACGCGCTGCCAAGCCTCTTTTTGCTGGGCGCAGTGGTACTTGCCGCGATACTCGCTTCGTGCGGCACCTCGGCGAGCTCCAACGGCACCAAAGCGTGTGCATATGTCAACCGCTCCCTGGCAATCATCTCCAAGTCTCACTCTTCCGAAGCTGAAAGCCGGGCCCTGGAGTTATTGCGCCTTGCGCTGCCATATGCCGCTGTGGCCGCGGGATCCAACGGGGAGTGGCAACCCCTCGAAGCAACGCTTTCGGAGACCAACCGGGTCAAGCTAACCACTCTCGAGCCCGCCCTCAGCGCGGAGTGCGCGCCTGGAAATCAGGGCAACGTCTACGGGGGAGGAACTTTCACTCAAGCGAGCATCCCCCCACCCTCCACTTCGGGGCCCTAGACTGTTATTTGTTCGCCTCACAAACAGGACTTATCGCTCAAGTTGATCAGATTGCTCGTCACCGACCTTGATGGAACCCTTCTCGACGACAAGGGTCAAGTAAGCCAAGCCAATCGGGACTCTATTGCCAGCTTGGCAAAGATGGGGATACCTACCATCGCCGCCACGGCGCGCTCGCCCCGCTCCACAAAGCGCATCTCTTACCTCGCGGGACTCGGCCCGTACGCGATATGTGCCAATGGGGCGGTAGTTTTCGATCTCGAAGCATCCGAGATCGTCTCCCACGACTTCATCAGTGCCACCACCGCGGTTGAAGTCACCGCGATCTTGCGGCGCGAACTCAACGGCGCCATCCTCGCCGGGGAACTTCTCGAGGAGTTCTACGCCGAAGGGGGGTTTTTTACGCGACCTTTGCCGGGACTCGACATACCGCCGATCAGGCGCCTTGAAGACCATCTCGGAGCGGGAATCACCAAGATCATCGCTCGCGTGGCGGGAGCCACTTCCGAGCAACTCCGTGACAGGTTGGTTCCCTTGCTGTCGGAGCTGGTCGATATCACCATCTCGGGACCGGATTGGATCGAATTCGCCGCCCACGGCGTCTCCAAAGCCTCGGGAGTCGCACGGATCTGCGAGATTATGGCGGTCGAGGTCTCCGAGGTGGCTGCCATCGGGGATCAGCGCAATGACTTGACGATGCTCGCGATGGTCGGGCACCCCCTTACCCTCGCCAATGCGCACCCCGACTTATTTGCATTCGCCGGGGCAGTCTTTTCCCCGAGCAATGAATCGGGCTTCGCCGAAGTCCTTCCCTATGTCGAAAAAGTGCTTGCTGGCGCACCGAGCTAGTACCTCTCCTAGCGCGATCTTGGCGTTCTAAGGAGTGCCGGAGAATGCGCTATCTGCGGCGCGGCTGGCAAAAGTGGCATCAAAAGGGTCGAGGAGCGGGTTGAAGTAAGGGTCCTCTTTGAAGGTGTCTCCCCACTTGGCTCTCATCGCGGCAAGTTCACGCCGGTGCCTCGCGGCATTAGCTTCGCTGAGCGAATCGTGTCCTCGGGTCTTGGATTCGAAGTGAAAAAGGGTCATCCCGGGATCGAAGATCACCCGGTACCCTGACTTGCGCACCCTCAAGCAGTAGTCAATATCGTTAAAGCTAATCGCGAAATTATCGGCGTCGAAGCCACCTAGTTGGGAAAAGATGCATGCCCGGGTAAGCATCGCCGCACCGGTGACTGCCATCACTTCGCTTGGCACTACGGCGCGAAAGCCATAGCCCGGGTCGTCCTCAGCGATTCCCTTCAAGAGGTGCGAAGTCTCCCCGTTACCCCCGATGAGAATTCCGGCGTGCTGTATCGTGCGATCCACATAAAGCAACTTTGCACCCACCACACCCACGTCGGGGCGCATCGCTATCGCCATCGCCGAGGTGAGCCAAGCGGGATCTTCAATAAAGATATCGTTATTGACGAGGCAGAGGTACTCGGCCTTTAACTCCGCGAGAACTTGGTTGTGCATCGCGGCATAATTGAAATCGCCATGGTAGCTGTGCACCGTAACTCCCCTCGCGGCGAGTTGGGCCAAGTAGGCGATGGTCTGGGGCTCTTGCGAATCATTGTCAATCACCACTACTTCAAGGTTGGGATACGAGGTGCAACTCTCAATCCCCTCGATCGCTCCAGCGAGAAGCTCGAGGTGGTCGCGAGTGGGAATCACCACTGCCACTGAAGGTGGATGCAAGATCTCCCGATATTTCACCACGCGGCGCCTCGGCGCTTGCGACTTGAAAATCGCGATCGGAACTCCGAAAGACTCCGCAAGGGTGCGGGCGGCATTGAGGCTGGCGGTGCCATCGGGAAACTGCGCCCGGGTGTCCGCTGAGATAGCGCGCTCCCCATTGTGCGCATATGCCCCAGCGATTCGCACCGCGAGGAATTGTTCCTCAAGCGCCTCTAGCCAAAGGCCGATTGCAGTGGCGTTGTCAAGATCGCCAAGCTCTCGACCGGATTGAGCGAGCGCAGCAAAGGATCGCGAGGAGAGCGCGCAGTACTCTCCGGCAAAATCCACCGAGAGGCCGTATTCGGCGTTCCAGCTTGGGGTATAGCTCACCTTGGCTGGACCGGAAAACTCTTGTAGGTAGTCGAAATCGCTGGTGACAAAGTCATATCCCTGGGTGATCGCACTTAGGCTGGCCAAGATGAGCGTGTCGTCGACGGTGTCGATGGAGCGCAAAAGCAAAACGGCTCGCGGCGGTTCCGAAGCGTCATCCAAGACAAAGGGCGAGAGCTGCGACGCCGCCTCCAAGACGCCGGGGTGGTTTGGAATTTCGCTTTGGCTCCAGAGCGAAATCCCCGCTCCCAAGCGCCGGTATCTCTCCAGGGCTTGATAACCGGGGCCAAATCCATCGCCGTCTCGTATCAACTGCAAGACCAAGTGCGTCCCGGCGAGTCCCTTGTCTTCGGGGATGCGATCCCCGGCGGTGACCTTGGAGAGTTCCTCCCCATCGAGGCGGATCACATTCCACCATCCCAGAGCAGATCAACTCGAGCAAAGTAACCCGATGCTAGCGCGCCGATAGCTCCCCAAAGCTCGGAGATGTTCTTCGACTCCCATGACCCTTCATCGAGCCAGGCGCACAACCAGTACTTCTCCCCATATCCCAAGACCAGCGACGCCAAGTTCTTATCCCGCCTTGGCCGTCGTGGTGGAGCTCGTCAGGGTGGTGGAGGTGGGCGCGGTGGTGGTGGTGGTGGTCGTGGTGGAGCTCGTCAGGGTGGTGGAGGTGGGCGCGGTGGTGGTGGTTATGGCAACCGGGGGCGCGGTGGTGGTGGTAGTGGAGGTAGTAGTGGTAGGTCGCGGCCTAGGGGGCGCCGTAGTGGAGGTGGTCGTGGTGGTGGAAGGAATTATGGCATAGATCGGGGTCGGCGCGGCCACCGGCTCGGGCTTGATGCCTGCATACAAGATAAAGGTCGCCAGGAAGATAGCCATCAACACGATGGTGGAACGTCTCGGCATTGCGATTCGAGTCCTGCCTCCCTCAGGGGGCTCTACAATGGGAGTCGCCATACTAGGGAGTTCCGTAGCTGATATTGACGCTGCCAGGCTCGAAAAGAACCCCCATTTCCTTCAACAACGCCAGTCCCCGCATGCGGATCTCACGCGCCATATCCCACTGCTGGGCAGGAAGGGTCTTGGCGAGCAGGCGAAGGGTCGCCATCCCTGGCGAGATCGATTCGATACCGGAAACCGAAATCGGACCAACGAGGTGATTCGCCCACTGCGGATCTTGGCTCATCTCGGCGGCTAGTTCGGCGAGCGAGGCCTTGACCTTGGCAAGGTCGGCTGACTGGCGCACCGGAAAGTCCACCACCACCTGGGACCACTCTCTCGAAGAGTTGACAACCTGGAGAATCTCGGAATTGGGAATTATCACCTGCTCACCGGCAAGGTTTCGAAGCCTGGTGATGCGAAGTGTCACCTCTTCTACCGTCCCGCTCACTCCGGTGAGAGCTCCGGGTTGGGAAACCCTGATAATGTCCCCCACTCCATACTGGCGCTCGGCAAAGATAAAGAATCCCGCCAAGAGGTCCTGCACTACTTTCTGGGCACCGAAGCCCAAGGCGACGCCAATCACGGTGGCAGGCGCGACCAAAGAAGTAATGGGAACTTCGAAGCGGATCAGCACCAAGATAAAGGCGACGCTGTAAATTACCGCAACTGAGGCCCACTCCAGGGCCTGCACGATGGCAGAAACGTGCTTGTTGCGCTCCGAGAGAACGAAGTCGTCGCGGATCTGCTGCTTGGCCACGTTGCTGAGGTGGCACGAAATTCGGGTCCCGACGTTATGGATCCCACGGTTCGCCAAGATTGCGCCCACCACGATCAAGACGATCTCTAGGCCGTTCACTCGTCCCCAATGGAGAAACTCAGACGTCAGGACGGTGAAATGCACAAGATATAACGATAGCCTCCTCTGCGGTCCTTGAGAGACCACTCGCGCAATGCGCGAGTAGCACGTGCAAAGACGAGGATTCTAAATCCCGAGGCGGGTCCAAGGGAGAGACTATCGGGCCACCCTGGGAAAGCTCTAACGGCATGACTCTTTTCGCACTCGAAAGAACCAACCCATGCCGCCAGAGCAGATCTTAGTAGACGCCGCTAGCTACAGTGCCTTGGCGGCGCAGCGTAATGTCTCGCGCAGAAATTGATTAGCGACGCCCCCGAGGCTCTCCCATCCTTGTAGCACGGGTCCCCGTCACAAAGTAACTGGGGATTTTTTTTCCCGCCAATTTGCGCCACCAGCAACTCGTCTCGCGGATCCCGTGCGTGGGCGATGAAAGTGAATCGCGCACAAGACCGCCCGGACTATGTGAGAATATCATCAGCCGAGGCGCTAACGCCACCTGGGTTTGCGCCGTGAGGCAAATCGCATTGCCGACAGCCATGAAGGCGGGGCGGCGGCTCGACATCGAGAGGAGCGCGAGGGTCGTGATGAAGCTGAGCATGCTGATGAACTATTCGTCCAACAAGGTTGCCGCGATCGATGAGGTCATCGCCTACGAAAAGGCTGGCCTCGACGTGATCTGGGTTCCCGAAGCATACTCAAACGACGCGCCTTCGGCGATGGGGTATCTCGCCGCCAAAACCGAACGCGTGCAAATCGGCTCCGGGATCCTCCCCATTTATACCCGCACGCCGTCACTTTTGGCAATGACTGCCGCAGGAGTGGATGAACTCTCCGGTGGCAGGGCAATTCTCGGCCTCGGAGCGTCGGGTCCTCAGGTAATCGAGGGATGGCACGGCATCGCCTATGACCGCCCCTTGGCGAGAACCCGCGAAGTCATCGAGATTTGCCGCATGGTGTGGAGGCGCGAGAAGCTCCTCCACGAAGGGATCTATGAGATTCCGCTCCCCAAGGGCCAGGGTACCGGCCTAGGAAAGCCGCTCAAGCTCATCAACCATCCCATTCGAGAGGAAATACGGCTCTATTGACCTTCATGTGGATCAGCTCGCCCTGTCGTAGGGAAGTTTGAGATCAATCGGTCCACAGGAAAGCATCACCAACGCCAGAGTCGCCTGAGCGGAATGAAGCCCGTAGCATCTCGCGA
>JAKASN010000120.1 GCA_021819025.1 Actinomycetes bacterium
TTCCCGTCTCGACGACCCAGCCCTGATCTTTCGAGCGCATTATCCGAAAGTTGATATCATGTCCTCGCCGTCTCTGGGACATGTTGGCCTGACGTTGCGCACTTCTCAATGCTGATATAGCCCCCCCACTTCAGGTGGTACTTGCGGAAGTGTAGAGGTCGGCAGGTACGTGGAGGAGATCGAGGACTTTGTGCTGCAGGGGGGTGAGCTCTGGTTCGAATACCTGTATTACATTTCCGTCTCGCACCAAAAAGTGCCGCTGGATCCCGCCGAAGATCTCAAGTATGCGCGGTGCGCTTGGGGCCGGACAGTTGCGAAGCTCGGGGTAAAGCGGGATGCCGATGAGGTCCGCCGCTTGCATGGAGGCGCGGATCTCGCGTTCGATGAGCGCCTCGGTGAGCATGGCGAAAAAGTGGCTAAGCAAGATGGCCTCGATGCGGTGCGGCGTCTCGAGATAGACCGGGGCGACTTCCTGGGGTCCCTTCAAGATGTGGTTGCGGCGCTCCAAGTTGGACTGGTGGCGATAGGCCCTAAGCATCTCGGTCGGGTTCCCTCTCGCGCAGATCCTCGGGCAAATTCCAGAGCCCCTGCCCCCCCTTGGCGGCCACGGGTTCAATCGGCTTTATATCGGCTAAGAGCCACGCATGCCGTCCGGGCGTGAAGTCGCCGTAGGGACGCTCGTCATCTCCGATGAAGTGGGTCCGCTCGCAATCGCCCCAGACGGCGATGCGCCGGTCGTGAAGATTCCATCCCGTTCCCACCCTCCATGTGATTTCCGTGCTCGGCACCACGCTCACTAGTTCGCACATCGCGATCACCGCGCCAAATGGCGGCATCCGGTATCCCTCTTGGTAGCCAGCGCCCGCAGCGCATTCGTGCCAGAGCTGCTCACCGTCCGTCTCTCCGTAGACCTCTGCAAGAGCGTCCCACCCGTCCCGTTCGAGCTGCGTCTGGAACGATGCCCCAACCTTCCCAGCATGGATAGCCAACGGCCCGCGGTATTTGGTGGACCTGGATCGCGTCTCAATCGTCTTGACTCCCTCGGCGATGAGACTTGCCCACGGTTGAGAAATTGTCAGCGCCTTCACTCTGGCCCCGCTTCCAAAAGCATTTTGGTTTCAGCGTTGCGCAGTTCCCATGCCAGAGTCTCTTCTGCGTCCTCTTCGTACTCGACTCGGTAGTAACGCACGAAGAACGCTCCGCGACCTGGCCCATTTGCTGGGTGGAGGATGTGCGTGTAGTCGCCATCGTATGGAACCCACCGGGCATAGCCGTCACGAGAACGCCATTTGTCGTTTTCTCGCTCCGCTCCAATAATCAGCTCGCCCCCGTTCGCACCTGGGCTGAGTTTGCCTATCATCCATTTCCTCATCTCTTCCGGATCAGCATTCGGATCACAGACCAGCGTGAGCAGCGTTGAATCATCATTATCTATATCAAGCAATCTCGGCAATGGCAACCTGCTCACTTTGGCCTCGCTTCCTTCCCACGCTGCTGAGTCTCATTCGTGAAATTGACATGGGACGGCACGGGCCTCATCGCCCTGCCCAACCGTCGGGGTTGCACGACCAGCACCCGCTCACGCCCGCTCTCCTGCTCGTACCTGTTCCGGTCCTCGTCATACATCGCTGTAGCCTCCTTGTCGTTCCAAGGGATATGTATGCACCACAGTCAAACCCGCCCGCTACTTGCTGAGCGCTCCACTGCACGCATCACGACAGGCAGACCATGGCACGTGCAGCGGCTGCCATTGGGAGCAAAAGGATGGAACGTCTCGGAGAGGGATTGCCGTAGTGGTGTTTGGACGCGCTGAGCGCATCGGCATCGCGCAGATGCCCGGTTACCATGTCACTGAATCCGGTCTCGAGACGAGAGGAGCATCCCGCAGAAAGCGGGAAGAGGAGACCAGATTCATCACCTTCACATCTCCTCCACCCCAGATCCCGCCCAGCGCGAAATCTATTCACTCTTGGGAGTTCGTGATCCCCTCGGTCGGACCAAGAAGGTGGTTGCTCAACCGTAGTGCCCGTGTGACCGGACCAATGGGGCATGACGTGGGCAACTTTGGGTGATAGCACGAAAGCTGGGTCAGTTCGTCAGGCTCCTAGCCCGTAGTCGCCGAACTTGCCCGCCATGTGGGCCGACTGGGGCACCACGCCGCGCGAGGACAGCGACCAGAGATCCCACACGTCGGGGCGCCTCAAATTATGTTGTTGGAGAAGCAACGCCCGATGCCGATTGAAACGCGAAGCGAGTACCGTTCCAGCCAAAGGTCAACGATGCACGCACAAGCTTAGAGAGGGCGACTGGCGTGCTCTGTCCACCTGGCCCGTAGGTCATCCCATCGACAACAAAGCCCGTGCCATCCCCCAGAACGCTCAGCGACTTATATTGAAAGTAGCCTTCGACCCCAGCGGCAAACACCGACATGGTCGGAGCCGCTGACGTGATATCTGAGGGCGCTGGAGCCACGCCATCGTACGCGACTTCGACAAGCGTCGGTTGGGAAGTGCGGTTAGACTCGTAAATGAAGAGCACAACGCCTGCATTTAGATTGTAAACAGCACAAGCTGATGCCACTACCGCAAAGTCCCTACCCCCGCCCGGCGACAGATAGAGAATATAGTTCGATTCCGATGTTCCATAAATTCGTCCAAGCGGCTCCATCCCACACGGAGCATTCATGGATGCGCTAGGTATCGGACCTTGTCCAGGCAGGACAAGCTGATCCCAGTTGACGTTTGAGAATGCCTCAGCAGGCAAAGAGGCGATCTCCGAACGAGGAAGCGTGGTCGGCGAACCACTCACAATCTGAGTTCCATCACAAGACGACAAAACACTGCTGGCTAACAGGATCGAGACCGGTACAAGATAGGGGCGGCCCCGAAATCTCCTCCAACTGTTGCTACCAGCGCTTAGCGTACGCGTTCCACGCGTTGACATGACGGAGGATATCTCACAAATTGAGTGCATCCTCACGTTCAAAGCCTTGATATTGAATACCAATGAGGGCTGCGGCTGAGCCAGTCGTTGTATGCGGTCGTTGGATTAACGTAGACGGTCTTGATGTACTGCATGCCCCATCGGATCTGTGTCCAATATGCCGTTACCCAATCAGGTCCAGCACTCGCCATCTTGGAACCTGGGAGTGCTTGAGGGATGCCGTAGGCGACATTCTCGTAGTCACAGCTCGGACTCGGGTACGTTGCTCCGCCACTGCACACGTCCCACATCCAATTGCTTTCGTCAGTCCACAAGTCGTTGAGCGACGGCCACTGCGCCGAATTCCATCCGAACTGGAACATGATCTCTTGGGCATACGTCTGAGGCGCGAAGCTTTGGGTCGCCCAGACTGCACCGGACGAGTCGTAGAGAACTACATTAGAGTCTCCTTGGAGCGCGAGATAGATAGTTCCTTCTCCAATACCGTACGTGCCGCTTTGCCAGAGAGGGCTTCCGCTCGCCGAGTAGACCACCATGTTCCCGTCTGATTGCATCGCAAGGAAGTCGTTTGATCCGGTTCCAGCGGTATCAGTTGCCCAAATAGCACTGCCAGAAGAGTTGTACTCGACAAGATTGCCGTCGGTTTGCATG
Source organism: Actinomycetes bacterium (assembly GCA_021819025.1). Taxonomy (GTDB): domain Bacteria; phylum Actinomycetota; class Acidimicrobiia; order Acidimicrobiales; family Acidimicrobiaceae; genus Acidithrix. Next base: position 3,595 of record JAKASN010000120.1, read on the forward strand.
ACCATGGTGTAACCACCGCTGGACGAGCACAATTCATAGTTAGCGTGTAGATCTTGTCCGGGTGCAAGAGTCGCTGCGCAACTACCCCCGCCGCCCAATACCTTGGGCCCTAAAGACGCGCTAGCGGGCGTGCCCCCCCCAACGATCATCCATGTAGAAGTGGTAACCAGTAGAGTCGTAGCCATTTTCAGTCGTACTCGCACGATCTCCCCCTGACTTTGACGCAAGTGCGGAGCCTCACTCCAATCCAGACAATACTTATGCGGTTTTTAGTTGTCAAGGGAAGTGCAAACATCGCATGTTAAAGAGCCATACCGGAGTCGTAGCCCTCGTGGAGAGCCAGGAGGTGCGGGCGAATCGGGGCACTGCTTGCCACAAGGCTGGCTGGGTGGTTGTGTGCGGCGAAGCTGGTCAGCCCGATACCGTTCGCGCACGGATTCCCGGATATCAACGGGATGGATGCCGACAAACCGAGGAAGAGCGTCAATATCCTTCAAGCGGCCAGTGAGGCGCTTCGATTCATAGATGTCGCGAACATCGGCGAGAACGGCTTCCACGACGATGGTCGGGTGGTCGTCATCACGAAGAATGGCACCCAGGGCGTTCTTGACGAGGTCTTGGTAACCCCGTGGGAATCCCGTTGGGCGCAGGACGACATCCAGCTCCCCGAATTCCGTAACGAAGGTCCAGAACTTTGTATCGGTGAGCATCTCGGGATTGTTCATGAAACCGTAGGAGTCTTCGGGACTATCGGCAGACTTGTCGTAGGCATGGAGATCTTTGAGCGCAGTGGTCAGCCGTTCTCGATTATCTGTGTCTGTCGCTGGAACTATATCCAGGTCTGTAAGGTCCAAATCGATACCCTGGGCGATCGCGGGGTAGCTGCCGATGGCGACATAGCGGACTCCATGTCTATCGAGCGCCGCGAATATTGGTACTGCGTGCAGGTCGCTGCGCCGTCTCTACGAGGTCGCAAAGTCCGTCCTTATCGTGCTGGCCGTTGCCTGTTCCTGCTCGCCGGGTTTGCGAAGGGAGACGACCTCTCTACGCGCCCGTTCTGCATTGCGGCTCGCCTGGGTGGGCCCAACAGCCGCATCGCGCTCGTACTGGATCCGGTTGGCATCCGTAAGGACATCGGCCCTGACCCGCAACTCCATACCGCAGGCAGTGATCAGCCGTGCGAGCATCGTCACCGACGGATCTTGTCGACCGGTCTCATAGCGTGAAATCGACGGGCGATCGACATCGGCCCGCTCGGCGAGCTGTGCCTGAGTGAGCCCAGCTCTGTGCCGAGCGTCAAAGAGGAGCGCTGCAGCGAGGTGGCCACGGTATCGCGTGGTCTCTATTTGATCCATATAACCAGTGTAGCGTATCCCACACATGATGCCGAGTGCAGCAATCACTGCAATATGGCGAAGCGTCTCACCTTTACTGGACCACGCCCTCGCCAGTGGTGCTCGTCAAGAAACGCATCGCAGAGAGAGCAACCTCTCAAGCAACAGCTTGGCGAGCAACAACCCCTCGGGATGTGTTGGAATGTTCTGCAGATACCTATTCAGTTGACACGAAACCTAAGCTACCCGTCAAGCGACCGACAAATTACCCGCTCAAAAGCTCACTGTCTTGACTTTGACGAGGTCTGGATCGGCGTGGATCTTGAACGTCCAACCATCAGTGTCGTCTCCACGACCCGAGCTAAGAGCGGGGGAGTGCTCTGCCCTGGCTGCCACCACCGTCAACGCTTTGATCTCCGCCGCTCCTCTATCGCTTCCAGGTCAACCATCCCTCGCCTTGTACTCCGGCCCAGGGTTCCCAAGCCCAAGTTCCCGCCTGGGGCCAGCCCCAGCGACCAGTTCGCGAACTCCTGGGACAATCGCAGGCAGAACGCAATCCTTCGGGCGCATACGACGTTTGCGCGCCGAGAAGAGGATACTGATGGCACCCTAACTAAGTAGGTCGATCTCGGTAAGATCGTCAAGGCATTTCTCCAGTAGCTCGATATCCCCCGGCTCAATAGTCTCTAGATCGCCATAACCCCAGCAGAACACGTCATTGACGTTGAACACCGGAACGGGCTTGCCGTCGAGGATCTCAATTTCCATATCGATCCCGGCCTCATCAAGAAGTGCCGCGACTTTCCGCAAGTGGTCACAGTCTGAACACACCATCATCACCCCTCCTTGTCGAATGTCAAACATTCCTCTCGGGGGTCTGTAACCCACGACCTTTTCAGGCCGTCTCCGTGGCAGCACCCGTAGAAGCACGCCTCGTGCGGCGTTCTACAGTGGTCACACCATCCGTCTTCAGCAGTGGCTCGATTCCGGCAGCGGTCAACGTAGGGATTAGGCGCGCTCTCCGGGTCGCCAGTGTCAATCCGCGAGAGGCAGCGGCATCGAAGCTCCGGGTGCGGGTCAAGAGTCATTCTCCCTCCTTGGCCGCAACCTTGTCATCGTGCCTGCGTTTGATCCGGGCTGCCTGCTTGGCGAACTCCCGGCGAGACCAGCGGCAGCCCTGCTTCCCTGATGTCATAATGTCGCGCGATATGGATTTGGTAGCCATCATTCGTCCTCCGGCTCTTCCAGGCCACTCTGTCTCAAAAACTCAGCCCATCCAGCCCGCCGGACGATACCGGGCGACTCGTGTGGTGCCGCCCCGCGTTCAATCGCCTCCACGCAGGCGTCTATCCCCGCTTGGACCCTCTTTCGCCAGTCGGCGCGTGCGTCCATCACCTCTCCTTGTGGTAAACGGTTCGCCGGTGGCGGGTGCCCTCGAGAAAT
>JAKASN010000121.1 GCA_021819025.1 Actinomycetes bacterium
GGACGCGATCTCATGTGCCAAGCCAATTGCCGCCTCGGTGGCGGTGCCCTCAGCAACCACTCGACTTACCAGCCCCATCGCGAGAGCTTCGGCGGCTCCAACCGCGCGTCCGGTGAGAATGAGATCCAGCGCTCGGCCAACTCCGATGAGTCGAGGGAGGCGGACGGTGCCCCCATCTACCAGGGGTACCCCGAAGCGCCGACAGAAGACCCCCATCGTGGCGCTCTCTTCCATCACGCGCAAGTCGCACCAGATGGCGAGCTCAAGGCCACCCGCTACGGCGTAGCCGTCGATGGCGGCGATGACCGGTTTGGCGAGTTGCATCCTGCTCGGCCCCATCGGCGCGTCCCCGTCGGGCATAAGTCGGTTCGCCTCGGCGCGGGCGAGAGCCCCAAGGTCGGCGCCGGCGCAAAAGGTGCCACCCGCTCCGCGAAGGATCGCCACTTTAGCCGAATCGTCTCGCTCGAAGGCCCGGAAAGCCTCCGCGAGAGCATTGGCGGTAGCAGCGTCGACGGCGTTTCTGATCTCCGGCCGGTTGATAGTGACCAGCGTGACTTCTTCGATCTGCTCAAGCTCGACGTTTGCCATACTTTGGCCTCAGAGCCGTTCTTTGAGCGCGCGACGCAGTACTTTGCCAACCGCGGACTTGGGAAGTGTCCCGGTGAGGATGACCTCCTTGGGCACTTTGTATCCCGCCAGTCGTGTCCGGGCAAAGTCTCTCAGTTCGCCAGCGTCGAGGGAGACCCCGGGTTTAGGGGTGACAAATGCCACCACCGCCTCCACCCAGGTGGCGTCGCTTCGTCCTACCACGCCGCATTCTGCCACTCCAGGATGGCTAAGGAGCACCTCCTCGACTTCACGGGGATAGACGTTGTAGCCCCCGGTGATGATCATGTCCGAAGCGCGGTCGACGAGGTGAAGATAACCCATGTCATCAAAGTATCCCATGTCACGAGTGCGAATCCGCTTGGGTGCGAGAAATGTCTCGCGGTTGAGCGCCTCGGCGTCGAGATAGCCCGCCATCACGAAGGGCGCCTCAACGGTTACCTCTCCGATCTCGCCGACTCCACAAACAGCGAGATCCTTGTTGAGGATGCTCACCCGGGCGTCGACGCTAACTGCTCCGGCACTGGAGATGAGGTCCGAGCCCACAGCGTGTTCATCGGCGGGTAGCACCGAGATCGCCAAGGGAGCCTCAGTTTGACCGTAGTACTGGGTGAAGATCGGCCCGAAAGCTTCGATGGCCTCAGCGATGGTGGCACCGGGCATCGGAGATGCGCCATAGATCACCGAACGCAGCGCCAAGTCCAATGAGTGTGGAAAGGCTGTTGCGAGCAGCATCTGCACCATGGTGGGAACCACAGAAGCGTGGGTGACCCTCTCGGTCGCACAAGCTTGGAGGTAGCTCTGGGGGTCGAAGCCCGACATGACATGAGCGCGTGCGCCGCGGAGCCAAAAGGGCAAGATGAAGGTGCCCGAAGCGTGGATGAGTGGAGCGGCATGAATCATCACGTCGTCGCGTGTCGGTGAGACGAGATTGGCGAGGATGTTGGCCACTATCGCCCCATAACTTGCTTGAGTGTGAAGCGCTGCCTTCAAGGTGCCCGTGGTTCCAGAGGTAAAGAGCGCGAGAATCGCGTCGTCGGGCTGGTAGTCGTGGCTCGGGCGCGTGGGGCTTGCCGCCGCTGCGGCCGCGAGAAGGTCGACTTTGTTGGAGTGGTTTCTCCCGATGGAGATGAACTCGACTCCCTCGCAAAGGGTCTCAAGCTCGCTGGCCCGATCTGGCGAGCGCGGGTGAGAAGAGCACCTGGCGGACTCCCGCCGACGAGATCATCGAGGCGTGTTCGACTGCAGAAAGACGCGCGTTGAGCGGAACCCGTACCAGGCGCGCCTTGAGGGCGGCGAAATCGACCACTACGGTGAGAAGCTCGTTTCCAAAGAGAATGCCCACCCGCTCCAAAGGGGCGAGACCGAGCCCAGCCATGGCGTTGGCAAGGCGCGAAGAGAGCTCATCGACGGCGGCGAAGCTGAGCGATTCTCCTTCGACGCTTACCGCGACGCGACCAGAGAATCGCCGTGCTCCTGCTTCGATCATCTCTACTGCCAGCATGGACTGCTCCTTGTTGTGCCAAAAGTGAATCGGCATCGCCCCCTGTGGAACCAACTGGAAAGCTCCCCGCGGTCATGAGGGGGGAACCTCTGGCTCAAGTCTCACCACGAGGGTTTCATTGGGGCGATGAATCTCACGATATCATTCTCGCCCCGGGGATTGAGTGCGGATTCGCGAAGTCCCCCGGCGTTAGACGCACCTTGGTCAAGTTCCCCGGGGGAAAAAGTTCATCTTTGCCCCCGCCTAAGTTATCACCCGGGCGCGTCTCTCCAAGTTAGGGTTAAGGCCTAGGAAGCCCGAATAGTTGGAGCGCACATTGAACTCATTTGTCCACCTTCACAACCACACCGAGTACTCGATGCTTGACGGCGCGGCGCGCATCGGTGAGGCCTTGGACAAGGCGGCAGCTGACGCTCAGCCAGCTATGGCCATTACCGACCATGGAAACATGTATGGGGTGTTGGAATTTTACAAAGAGGCCAACCAGCGCGGGATAAATCCCATTATCGGGATCGAAGCCTATATGGCTGCGTCGAGCCGCTTTGATCGGCCCGCTCGCCGCGGCCGGGTTGACGATTCCCTCGATGCCGAAGGTGTCGGCGCTGAAAAACTCTATTACCACATCATCCTTCTTGCTGAGAACAACCTTGGGTATAAAAACCTCATCAAGCTGGCGTCGGCGGCCTACCTCGAGGGCTACTACTACAAGCCGCGCCTCGACTATGAGCTCCTCGAGGCTCATCACCAAGGTGTAATCGCCACCACGGGATGTCTCGGCGGGCTCGTTCTCCAGGCCCTGGCACGCGACGACAAAAAGACCGCATGGGAGCACGCGGCGCACCTCAAGGAGATTTTCGGGTCGGAGAATCTCTTTGTGGAGCTGCAAGACCATGGCCTGGCGCTGCAAAGAAAGACCAACCCCCTCCTCATAGAGCTTGCCCGGGACCTCTCGCTGCCGATCGTGGCCACCAATGACGCCCACTACACCCACAAAGAGGACCATCGTGCCCACGACGCGCTGCTCTGCGTCCAGACGGGTGCGACGCTCAAAGACGAGAAGCGCTTTCGATTTGAAGGCGAAGAGCACTATATCAAGAGCTCGGCCGAGATGCGCGCTCTCTTTTCGGACTATCCCGAGGCGTGTGACAATACTTTGCTCATCGCCGAGCGAGCCAAAGTGGAGATCGAATTTGGCAAGCCCAAACTGCCGGAATTCCCCGTTCCCATCAACTTTCGCGACCAGAGCTATGAGACTTCGGCAGATAACTACCTGCGGCACCTCGCCTACGAAGGAGCTAAGGGGCGTTATGGAGCCCAACTCAGCCAAGAGGTGACTGAGCGCATCGACTACGAACTCTCGGTCATCGCCGACATGGGCTTTGGGGCGTACTTTCTCGTGGTCTGGGACTTGATCCGCTTTGCCAAAGAGCGCAAGATACGGGTCGGACCTGGGCGTGGCTCGGCGGCGGGATGCTGTGTCGCGTACTGCTTGGGGATTGTCGATCTCGATCCCATCGCCTACGACCTCATTTTCGAGCGCTTCCTCAATCCCGGGCGCAAGCAGATGCCCGATATCGACATGGACTTTGACGAGCGATATCGGGGCGAGATGATCCGCTACGCCGCGGAGCGCTACGGCTTTGACCACGTCGCTCAAATCGTTACCTTTTCCACTATCAAGGCACGTGCCGCGGTGCGGGACGCGGCGAGAGTTTTGGGAATGCCTTATGCGGTGGGGGATCGCATCGCCCGAGCGATGCCTCCGTTGGTGATGGGGCGCGATACCCCGCTGCGAGCTTGTCTTGAGCTGGTGGTGGGCTATGAAGATGGCTACAAAGCCGCGAGCGAGTTGCGCGAGATCATCGCGGCAGATAGCGATGCCAAAGCGGTGGTTGAGGTGGCGCGCGGACTGGAAGGGTTGCGCCGCCAAGACGGAATACACGCAGCAGCGGTGGTGATCACCCACGAACCACTTACCGAATACCTTCCCATCCAACGCAAGCCCGACGCCTCGGCCAATGCCGATTCAGCGCCCATTGTCACCCAATACGAGATGCACGGAGTTGAGGACCTCGGGCTTCTGAAGATGGACTTTCTCGGGTTGCGCACTCTCAGTGTCATCGAGCGAGCCCTAGATGTCATCGAAGAGACCACCGGGGAGCGCCTTGATATCGACTCCATTGACCTTACCGACGACAAGACTCTGGCGATGTTGCGCGAAGGTGATTCGATCGGCGTCTTCCAGCTGGAAGGAAAGCCGATGCGCGCATTGATGAAGGCGCTCGCGCCCACTTCCTTTGAGGACGTCGCCGCACTGGTGGCACTATATCGCCCCGGTCCCATGGCGGCCAATATGCACAACGATTACGCGGATCGCAAGAATGGGCGCAAGCCCATCACCTACCTCCACGGCGATCTCGAGGAGCTCCTGGGGGATACCTACGGTCTCATGATCTACCAGGAGTCGGTGATGCGCGTGGCGCAGAAGTTCGCAGGATACACTCTGGCCGAAGCTGACAACCTCCGCAAAGCCTGTGGGAAGAAGAACCGCGCGTTGATCCAGGCGGAGCGCGAGAAGTTTGTCGCGGGTTGTGAGACCAGAGGTTATGGCGAACGCCTGGGCACCTCGCTCTTTGACATTATCGAGCCCTTCGCCGACTATGCCTTCAACAAGTCCCACTCTTACGGCTACGGTTATGTCGCTTTTCAAACCGCCTATCTCAAGGCGAACTTTCCCGCGCAGTACCTGGCGGCCATCCTCACTTCGGTGAAGGACGACAAAGACAAGACGGGACTTTATCTAGCCGACGCCAAAGAGCACGACATCGAAATCCTCGTTCCCGACGTCAATGAGTCTCGCTCGGACTTCTTTCCCACCATCGCCGAGTCCCGCTCGGCGATCCGCTTCGGTCTCAGCGCCATTCGCAACGTCGGCGAAGGCGTGGTGGCCCAGATCATTGCCGAACGCGAAGCCAATGGGCCCTTCGGTGAGCTGAGCGACTTTTTTGCCCGCGTCGACACCGCGGTGCTTAACAAGCGGGTGATGGAGTCGTTGATCAAAGCGGGAGCTTTTGACTCCTTTGGACATTCGCGCCGAGGGCTCCTCGAGAGCCTCGAAAGTACCGTCGAGCGGGTGCTTCGCAAACGCAAAGAGGACAAGGATGGGATCATGAGCCTCTTTGACCCTGCTCCTGAGAGCGATGCTGGCGTCTCTACACTCGGCTTTGAGCTGGTAATTCCCGAGCTCGAAGACGATCGCTCGCTGCGGCTCACCTTCGAGAAGGAGATGCTGGGAATGTACGTTTCGGATCATCCGGTCTCTAACTACTCCAGGGTCATCGCGCGCCGGGCGGAGTGTGCTATCGGTGAGCTAGCCGAGCTTAAAGAGACCCAGCGCGCCGGAGATGTTCTCTTGCTCGGGGGCGTCATCACGGGACTCTCCAAGCGCTATACCAAGCGCGGCGAGATGATGGCTAGCTTCTATCTCGAGGATCTTTCCGGGGCGGTGGAAGTATTTGTCTTTCCCAAGTCGATGGCGGAATTTGGAGCTTTGTTATCCGATGACAAGCTCGTCATCGTCAAAGGACGGATGAACTATCGCGAGGACGAGCAGAACTTGGTAGCGATGGGAATTGAGGAGCTCGACCCCGCCTCGATGGATGAGAATTCCCTGCGGATTCGCCTTGACGCCACCCAGGTGACCAGAGCAATGCTTGGCCGGATTCGCAGTGTCCTAGAGCGGCATCCCGGTGCCGCCAGAGTCTTGCTCGACATCAGTGGAAACTCTTTCGACCTCTCCATGGACTTGAAGGTCGCCTTGGATACCGGAAGCTTGCTCGGCGAACTGCGGGAGTTCCTCAGTTCCGACTGCATTGTGGTCTAAGCTCGGTTATGTCAATAATATCTTGTCTGAGCTGCGGGAGTAGTCGCGACCGTAGAGCTGGCAACGACTGAGGTACTCCCTGTGACTAGCCAATCGCGGCGCCACAAGGCATCGGTTGAGGCTAGGCTGGAAGCAGAGAAATCTTTTTGAGAATCTCTGGTCTTGGTTCAAGGAGACTGTGGGGCTTATGTCTGTTGAGATCACTACCCGCGACTGCGCTGTTTTAAGCGATGCCGAACTTTCTGCGATGGCGGACCTCGCTGAGGTGTCCGAAGCGAAATTTGATATCGGCTATCTTTCCAAGGCTCGCGAAGAGTGGGTGCTGGTGACAGACGTCAAGGACGATGGCGCATTAAAGGGTTTTTCGTTTTATACC
>JAKASN010000122.1 GCA_021819025.1 Actinomycetes bacterium
CCTGAACCCACTTCGGCGATCCTGGTACGCGCGTCGAAGGTTATAAAATCATCGGCGCGGGGGACCTGAACGATCGAGCACATTAAGTCGACGGGAACAAAGAGATATTCGTCCATGGCAAGCTCCTGAGAGACTCCATTGGCGGAATCGGCAATGATCAACATTGCACAGAGGCCAGAAGTTTCTTCGTCTTGAACAAGAGGAATTTTGATCCGAGCGTGCACTAGCGCCGGACCGGGCTGGGAAAATTCTCCCCTTTCGAACCTCCACTCGATATTTGAGATGTAGGGGAAGGCATCCAGCAGGCTCGGGGCAATCACTTCGGGCCTAGAGGCGCCCGGTTCGCTCATCGAGACACTGGGAACCCTCCCAGGGGTTCGACGTGTCCTCCAGGCACGTGCCAAGAGGATCGGGCCGTCGTCGTTGAAAAGTACCGCTTCGTAGAGCTCAACCTTATGGCCCGTTCGCAGCGTTTTCACTTCAACCTCGAGCTTTCCGAGGGGCACTGGACGTAAGAACTCAATAGACAGCTTGGCGATCTCGGCGCTGGGGTCGCGCGACGCCTCCTCGATCGCCGAGGCAAGGAGCGCGCACGGTGGCCCTCCGTGTTGGGCGGTCGCTGACCACGGTCCGACCGTCTCCTCTTGGGCCAGGTAACTGGACTGGGAAAGTCTCCGATAGAACGACACGCTCAAAACATCCCTCGCAATTCAAATCCCGCGGCAAGCTCGGCGAGCCTGATTTTCGAGAACGCGCGGTATCGCGCCGCTGGCTAAATACCAGGCTACCCGAGTAGAACCCCGGGATTCATGATCCCATTTGGATCAAAATGGCTCTTGAGCTTCGCAAGGGCGGTAAGAAACAGCGGAGAACTCGTCGCGATGAACCCGGGAATGTGGTCTCGGCCTACGCCATGGTGGTGGGTAATGGTCGCCCCAGAGTCCACAAAAGTCGCCGACACGACTTCCTTCATCTCTCGCCAAAGCGTGAGTTGAGCACCGGGCGGGACCGGCGCGATCAAGGTGAAGTACGGGGCGAGTCCGTCCGAGTAAGCATGAGTCACCCGGCAGGATGTCATCGAGCCCAAGACACCCGCACGCCGTAGCACCTCGCCGATCGCGTCATGGGTGGCGGCGTAGAGGCGGGGGAAATTTGCGTACGACACCGCTGTCTCGTAAGTGTCTACCAGCAGCCCCATACCGATGAGAGCATCAGCCAGATAAGGGGCTCTGATAAAGGACGACTTCCAGGCCTCAGAGGCGGAATCGTGCTCGCCGGAGTTGCCTTGAGAGCTTGCCACCGACCCTCCATGGTCCTCCAGCAGCGAGAGCGCTTCGGCGAGTCTCGCTTTCACCTCAACGTTCGGAGATTCGAAGCCGACGAGAATCTGCGCAAGGTTACCCAGGCCGACGCGCTGGGACTCCGCGGCGTCGAGAACCCTACAGTTGGCAGGGTTCAGACCAGAACGGACTAGCGCGGCCAAGCCAGAAATGGCCGCATCGAGCGATGTAAAGCGAACACTAGCCGAAGATTTAAAGCGCGGCCGCTCGAAAAGCTTCATGGTTGCCTCGGTGATCACCCCGAGGATTCCTTCGCTTCCCGCCACCATGCGCTCCGGGGAGATCCCCGCTCCGCTGGCGGGGAAAGGGCGAGTACTAAACACCCCTACGGGCGAAATCATGCGTACCGAACGAACCAAGTCCTCAATATGGGTTGGTCCCGTGGCAAAATGCCCGCCAGATCGCGTGGCAATCCAGCCCCCTAACGAGGAAAACTCGAAACTTTGTGGGAAGTGGCGCAAACTCAGTCCGTGTGGGCGCAGTTGAGACTCAATCGCAGGCCCGTATGTTCCCGCCTCAATGAGCGCGGTCTCGCTCTGAGAATCTACCTCGACGACCCGTCCCAGACGTGAGAGATCTAACGAAACCACAAGTGGATACTCTTCCCGTGAGATCGGACCTAGTCCCCCCACCACACTGGATCCGCCACCAAAGGGGACCAACGCCGCCCTTCGTGAAGCCGCAAAGTCCATCGCGGCGACGACTTCGCTCTCAGTTCCCGGAAACAAAACCACATCCGGTGCCCCACTAAAGTCTCCCCCACGTGCCCGCACTAGATCAGCAAAAGAACGTCCGAAGCTATGCAGGGCTCGTGAACCGGTGGTTACGTCAGCAAAAGCTCCCAGACCAGGGGGAACGCGAGCCCATCGCGAGGGGGCAACTTCACAATCTTTGAGGGGAAGCGCCGCGACATAGCCAAGATCGAGCTTGAAGAGCTTCGAGAGGAGCTTTCGCAACGATTCCACCTCGGTGGAACTCAATGCCCCTTCCCAATCTCCCCATCCCGAATGATTGCGCATCGCCATGCCACTATCCCTTCGCCGCTCCGTTTCACAAGCAGGGTCGCGCCCCTCTAGAAAGTACTACGCCGTCGCCACGCGTGCGAGGGCTAAGCGCCCGGCAACCTCAAAGTCAAGAGCCGGAATGTCGTCGCGGCGAGTGCAAGGACTACACCCGCCGCGGCCACGAGACGATAACCCCCATCGCGAAACGCCAGGGTGGAAAGAAACGATCCGAGAGCGCCTCCAATGAAGTAGGACGTCATATAGATACTGGTGATACGACTCCTAGCGTCAGGACGGATGGCAAAGATCGTGGCTTGGTTGCTGATGTGCGAGCCCTGAACGCCAAAGTCGAGCACTATCACCGCAACCACGATGGCCACCATGTTGAAGGGGAAGATCAAGAGCGCCACATACGCGAGGACTATCAAGAAGTTCATCACCACAGAGGTGACCCATTGGCGGCCACGGTCGGCCATTCGACCCGCGAGTCGCGCCGCGAGCGCGCCTGCTACTCCGACTAGTCCGAAGAGACCGATTGCTGCAGAGCCGAGCTTGAACGGATGCGAGGAGAGATGCAGCGAAGATGTATTCCAAAATATCGAAAAGCACGCGAAGTTCAGTGCCCCGATAATCGCAGCTCGTCGCACCACGACTTCGCTTGCAAAGGTCGCCCCAAGGGAGCGCAACAAGGCCGGATAGCTTCCTTGATAGGACCTCTCCACCGCGGGAATGCTGCGGCGCGCCCCAATGGCAAGCAGACCCACCATTAGAGCCGCCCCAGCAAATACGAAGCGCCAGCTGAGGTACTGGGCTACCAAGCCCGAGATCGTCCTTGCCAGAAGGATTCCCAAGAGCAGCCCGGTCATGACATTGCCGATCGCGGCACCGCGCTGGCGAGGCTCGGCAATAGTAGCCACCAATCCCACGACGATTTGAGCCACTACCGAAGTTACTCCGACCAAGGCGCACCATATCAGCAACGGGATCACGCTCGAGGAAGTGGCAATACCCACCAGACCGAGCGCGGAAACCGCCATGAGCCCGGGCACCAGTTTGCGCCTATCGAAGTAATCCCCGAGAGGAACGATGAGAAAGAGTCCTAGGGAGTAGCCGAGCTGCAATACCGTCGAGACCCAGGATATCGTCGCCGCACTTTGGTGGAGATCTTTGCCCACCACCGGGAAAAGAGGCTGGAAGTAGTAGGTACTTGCCACGGTCAGGCCGCATATCGCTGCGAAAACCAGGATCGACTTGCGGGTAATGCCTGCGGCAGGGCGCATTGATGATTCGGCGTCGTGCAAACAAACCTCACTTGAAATGCCAACCAAAGGATATACGGGCGCTCCTACGAAGATGTCTCTTGCAAACCAGGAGCGCTGAACCAAGCCAAACTCCACGCTGGAGTGGTCGGCCCGCGCTAAAAGGTCTCGATCATGACTCAAGGTCGCGACTAACGCGATAGTTTCTTGTCAGAGCATCTACTGGGAGCAAGTTTGAGATACGCAGTCGCATTTCTTGGCGTGGTCCTTTTCGCTGCCACGGTCGCCTCGGTGTTGCGCTCATTGGTAGTTCCAGCGGGTACCATCACCAGGATCAGTCGCGGCGTCGATCGGATGGTACTGGCAATTTACCACCTCGCCATCAAGCCAGCCAAGAGCTACGAGACCAAGAATGCGGTGCTCGCCTCGCAACCTGCCGCGGTGCTCTTTGTTACTTTGGGGGTATGGGCTACGAGCTTCCTCTTCGCCTCGGCAATGCTGCTTTGGCCGGTTACGACCTCCTTCGGCAATGCCATCCGCGAAGCCGGCGCCTCTTTGGTGACCTTGGGCTTTGTCTCCACGAATCGACCTTGGGCAACCGGGATCGACTTTCTCACCGGCTTTACCGGGATGATCGTGGTCGCGTTGCAAATCGCCTATCTCCCTACCCTCTACAACGCCTACAACCGGCGTGAGACCGAAGTGACCCTGCTGGTAGGACGAGCTGGCCGCCCCGCCTGGGGTCCCGAAGTACTGAGACGTTCAGCCATTGGTGCAGTGCCTGAAGAGCTGCCCATCATCTATCTCGCCTGGGAACGCTGGGCGGCCGAGGTTGCCGAAACCCACATCTCGTATCCAAGTTTGTTGCGGTTTCGCTCCCCCGCTGTGGCGACTTCATGGATAATCTCTTTTTTGGCAGTACTTGATGCGGCAGCCCTCAACTTGGCGCTCACCCCGAGCAGCGCGCCGATGCAGGCACGCCTCTGCGTTCAGATGGGTTTTCGCGCCATGAGACAGATCGCAGGATCGCTCAAGATTCCCTTCGACCCCGATCCGATGCCAAACGATCCGATCTCGGTCACACTCGATGAATTCAACGAGGCGGTGGGCGCATTGCAAGATGCTGGCTTTGCTATCGAACGCAGCGGAGAAGAGGCCTATCGACACTTCGCAGGTTGGCGCGTCAACTACGAGAAACTGGCCTACCGTCTCGCCTACGAAATAGACGCGGTGCCCGCACCGTGGTCAGGTAGTCGACGCTGGAAAAATGTTGCCGTCAACTTCCCCACCATCATCAATCGAACACCGGAGCGCCCGAACGGCTAAATTGATCGCTATGGCAACTATCAAGCTTTTTGCCCAGCTCCGCGAAGTCGCTGGCACACGGGAGGCAATCGTAGAAGGAAACACCGTGGCCGAAGTAATCGCCAACGCTTCGTCACGCTTTGGCACAGACTTCACCGCACTGCTTAGCCACTGCAAAGTGTGGCTCGATGGCGAACCTTGCGAGGGCTTCGAAAGAGTCACGGACTCGGCAGAAATTGCCATTTTGCCTCCAGTTTCAGGTGGATAGGTCAATGGACACCCAAGAACCCCCCTCTCCAGGCCAAGATTTGCCACATCCGGCAGCGGATCCTCGGGACCGCGAGAACGCGACCCAGCACGAAACCAACGCCACGGTGACGAATCCCACCGAGGCGTTCCCTGTGCGGCGTTACCTCGCGACACTTGACGCTTTCGAGGCGCGCATCGCAACAATCGAAGCCGAGATTGAAGCGATAGATGAGGCCTGAGCCGTCCCCTTCGGTATCGCCCATGCTTTCTGGCGGGGAGGCCTACCATGGGTGAAGTGCACCTGGAGTTGGCAGCCGGGGTCGCCACGATCACCATCGCGGCACCCGAGATAAGAAATGGCCTCGATGCACGAATGGGCGCAGCTCTCGAGGAGATCTGCGCAACAATTAATGCTGATCGATCACTTGGAGCAGCAGTGATCCGAGGGGCGGGCGGGACTTTCTGCTCCGGCGCAGATACTCGCGCTTGGGGACCAGGCTTCGATCCCGCATCGCCGGATGGAGTAGAGCGAGTCGATGCGATATATCGTGCCTTCGTCTCGGTTGGAGATCTCTTGGTGCCCACGGTTGCAGCGGTGCGAGGTGCGGCGGTAGGCGCGGGACTCAACTTGGCAATGGCCGCCGATCTGAGAATCGTGGCCGATAACGCACGTCTGATGGCAGGTTTCCTCAAGATCGGGATTCATCCCGGGGGCGGATTCTTCAGCCTCCTCAATCGCCTCGGGTCACGCGATACCACGGTGGCCATGGGGCTCTTCTCCGAGGAGATCTCAGGTTCGGACGCAGCTCGCTTAGGCTTGGCATGGAGGTCAGTTCCCGATGAAATCGTGGAGTCAACCGCGATGGACTTGGCGAAATCCGCAGCAAAAGATCCAGAACTGACACGCGCCGCACTCAAGAGCTTTCGCACTGAGACGGGACCTCCCCAGGTGGGATGGCCAGCAGCCCTCGAAATGGAGCGCGGGGTGCAAATGTGGTCACAGAAACGAAAGGCGCTCTAAGTGCCCAGTGGTGTCCACGATGCCTCTCGTGGCGAGGAACCGAGGATCAAGCGACGCACGATTTCCCGATTCCGAGAAGTCTCCCGGAGTGCTTGAGTTTCGCGAGCTAGAAAAAAGTTATGGCTCAACACACGCTTTGGACTCCATGTCCTTCGTTGTCAGATCGG
>JAKASN010000123.1 GCA_021819025.1 Actinomycetes bacterium
TTCGCGAGGAGCAGAAGAGATTTCGCTGAACTCCCACGAGAGAAGGAGATATTCCTAGTGGCAAGAAGTAACACTTTTATCCAGCCGCGCCGCATGGCTCGCCAGATCCATGTCGGCAAAGTCGCCGTGGGTGGGGGAGCGCCGGTGACGGTGCAGTCCATGACCACCACCAAGACCGCTAACGTCGATGCCACCTTGGCTCAGATCTATGCTTTGGCGGGCGCGGGTTGTGACATCGTAAGATGCACCTGCAACGAGATCGAAGCCGCCGAAGGGCTCGCCCAGATGGTGCCGCGCTCCCCGCTCCCGATCATTGCCGACATCCACTTTCACGTCGAGATGGCGCTCGCCGCTCTAGAAGCTGGCGTGGCCGGGCTGCGGCTCAATCCTGGAAACTTGCGTAAACCCGAAGAGATCAAGCTCGTGGCGCGAGAGGCCAAGGATCGCTCGGTGCCGATCCGCATTGGGGTAAATGCCGGTTCGTTGCATCCCGACCTCTACAAGAAGTACGGCGGGGCCACGCCGGAAGCCCTGGTGGAGTCAGCGCTCAACGAACTCGCCTACTTTCGCGAGGTCGACTTCGAAGACGTGAAGATCTCGGTAAAGGCTTCCAACGTCCCTCTCATGGTGGAGGCCTACCGGATGCTCGCTGAGACCGTCGACTTTCCGCTTCACCTCGGGGTGACTGAAGCCGGCCCGCCGCCCGCGGGCCTCATCAAAGCCACCGCGGGAATCGCCACCCTTTTGGCTGAAGGTATCGGCGACACCATTCGCTACTCGCTTACCGCTGATCCCGTCGAAGAGGTCAAGGCGGGCCGCACCCTCTTGGAGGCGCTTGGTTTGCGCGAGCGCCGCGGCCTTGACCTTATCGCTTGTCCGAGCTGTGGACGTGCCGAGATCGATGTCATCAAAGTGGCCAAGGAGGTTCAGGAGGCTCTCGAGAAGCTCTCCTTGCCGATCCAAGTGGCGGTGATGGGCTGCGTGGTGAACGGACCCGGCGAGGCGCGCGAGGCGGATCTCGGCATCGCGGCTGGAAAACACAAAGGGCACCTCTTCATCAAAGGAAAGATCGTGAGGGTGGTTCCCGAAGCCGAGATGGTGGGCGAACTCGTCGCCGAGGCAGAACGCCTCGTCAAAGAGGGGACCGAGGCGCGCCTCGCCGCGGCGGATCCCAACGCCGCTAAAGAGGCCGAAGCCGACCGCGCTGAGCTCTTCAACCTCCGCGGCAGCGACGCCAACTCCTCCCAAGTGCGCATCGACGCGATCCGCCACAAACACAGCGATTCCTAGCCAAGTGGGCCTTTCACGCAAAGTCCCACGCGCTCAAAGTCCCAGGGCACATCCCCAACTCAATCTTGCTTGTAAGACCCTGGGAGTTATCGGCGTTGGCGCCGTGCCTTTGGCTGGCGAGAAGCCGTTGCCGGGGGCTTTAGCGGCCACGATAGGCACCGGTAAAGAGCTATAGAGAGAGCCAGGGCGGGACCTTTTCGGTCTCCTTGGCTTGACGGTCTCTGCGAGGAGGCGATGTTTCTTCTTCAAGACACCTCCGGCGTGCCTCTCGATGCTCATTCGCCAGGAGGCACCACATCGAAGTGCGAAGGTGTTTTTACGAGGCGCGGGTGTGTTTGCTTGCTGGGCGAAGATATGCAAAGATCTCATTGCTCTTGGATCGTTGCTCCTACGAGGGGACTCCGGTCTTCACCTTGGCACCATGGAGGCGACGTTGACGCTATTTGAGCACCTCTTTAGCCCTTTGCGCATCGGTCCGATAGAGATCAAGAACCGGATCTTTTCTTCGGGTCACGACACCGTGATGGTCGCCGCTGGGCGCATTACCGATCAGCTCGTGGCTTATCACGCCGCTCGCGCCGCCGGCGGGGTGGGCTTGATCATCATCCAGGTGGCGGGAGTTCACGGCTCCGCGCAATACACCAACCACGTGCTCATGGCGGATCACGACGATTGCATCCCTGGGTACCAGCGCGTCGCCGAAGTCGCCAGTGCCCATGGCACCAAGGTCTTTGGTCAGCTCTTTCATCCCGGGCGCGAGGTTATGGAGTCTCTCGATGGCTCCGCGCCGGTGGCGCTGGCGCCCTCGGCGATACCCAACGAGCGTTTCCACGTCATGCCGATGGCGCTGGGCACTGCGATGATCGCTGAGTTGATTGCTGGATACGCCAGCGCGGCGGGGCGCTTAAAGAGAGGCGGCCTCGATGGGGTCGAAGTGGTGGCGAGCCACGGCTATCTTCCTTCGCAATTCCTCAACCCTCATGTCAATCGACGCAGCGACCACTACGGAGGAAGCTTCGAGAACCGGCTGCGCTTTTTGCGCGAAGTGCTCGCCGCGATACGCGAGGAGGTGGGCGGCTCCATGGCGGTGGGGCTGAGAATTTCAGCAGATGAGATGGATCCCGCGGGCCTGACCCAAGAGGAGTCCACCCGCGCTGCGATTGCGCTTGATGAAGAGGGACTGGTGGATTTTTTCAATGTCACCCTGGGGACCTCGGCGAGTCTGGCGGGATCTGATCACATCGCCCCGCCGATGGACTACCAAGTGGGATATACCGCGCCCTTTGCGGCCAAGTTCAAGGCCCAGGTCAGCGTCCCGGTGCTTGTCGCAGGTAGGATCAATCAACCTCAGGATGCCGAGCGCATTTTGGCGGCAGGTTTGGCTGATGCATGCGCGATGACCCGGTCGCTGATATGCGACCCGGAGATGCCAGCAAAGGCCATTCGTGGTGACCTCGAGGGGATCCGTGCCTGTATCGCGTGCAATCAAGCCTGCATCGGGCACTTCCATGGGGGCTACGCGATCTCTTGCATCCAGCATCCCGAGACTGGCAGGGAGCTTGCTTACGCAACACTCTCCCGATCCGCATCGCCCAAGCGGGTAATGGTGATTGGGGGCGGCCCAGGGGGTCTGAAGGCGGCGGCGATCGCAGCTGCTCGGGGCCATGAAGTGACTCTTTATGAGCAACGGAGTCGGCTCGGGGGCCAGATTCTGCTTGCCGAGCGGCTCCCGGATCGCGCGGAGTTTGGTGGAGCCTCCCAAAATCTCATCACCGAGGCACTTCGAGCCGGGGTGAGGGTGGTCACAAATCATCGCATAGAACTCGACGAAGTGCTCGCGATCGCTCCCGAGGCGGTGATCGTCGCCACCGGCTCGATACCACGGCGTCCAGACCTTGAGATCCTCGGGAACCCCAACATTGTCGACGCCACCGAGATCGTCGCGGGCGCACATACCATCGCGAGTGGGGGACGGGTGGTGATCGCGGACTGGCGAGGCGACTGGGTCGGTGCAGGCGTGGCGAGAATCATTCGCGCGGCTGGCCGAGAGGTGATACTTGCGGTCAATGGTTATGGAGCAGGGCAAGCGATGCAGCAGTACGTCCGTGATAGCACCCTCAAGGCCTTGGCGCTCGAGCAGATTGCGGTGGTCCCCTTGCTGAGGTTGGTAGGCGCAGATGACGACAGCGTCTATTTCCAGCACCTCCTCACCCAAGAGGCGGTGATCTTCGAGGGGGTCGCCCAGTTGGTCCTCGCCCAAGGAAATCGCGCCCAAGATGCCCTCCTTGGGGACCTCGAGGCAAGCGGATTGAACGTTTTCGGGGTAGGCGATTGCCTCTCTCCGCGCACCGTCGAAGAAGCGGTGCTCGAGGGTCTCAAGGTGGGTGCGCAGATTTAGCCCCCTGCCCGGATTTTGGCCCAACGCGCTGGCATATGGCTCCCGCATTTGCCAAGCGGAGTCACCAGATTCGAGGCACCGCTGTGCTGTCGTGCTCCTGGGGAATCGGCAATTCGAACCATGCGTTGCTTGGCGCGAGCTGGCACCGAAATGAAATCTCACGTTTTGCCTCAGGGCAGCGGGTATCTCGTGGCCTGGCCTGCTGGCAAAAAATGCGGCGGTCTGATACTTCGGCGTCCCCCGAAGCGTTGGAGCTCTAGCCTTGGTTCGGTGCCCACGGATCCGGATATTTCCACTGTTGCTGCCCTAATGGGAGAACCCGCGCGAGCGGCGGTGCTGGTGGCATTGCTCGATGGAAGAGCGCTCGCGGCGAGCACTCTGGCGGCCGAGGCCACGGTAGCACCATCTACCATCTCTGGACACCTCTCCCGCCTCGTTGACGGAGGGCTCATCAAAGTTGAAGCATCGGGCCGCTACCGCTACTTTCGCCTCGCTTCTCCGGCGGTCGCCGAAGCCGTGGAAGCCCTCGCACGTCTCGCACCTTCCGAGCCGATCCGGTCCCTGCGCCAGAGTATGCACCGCGATGCGATCCGCCGAGCACGCTCTTGCTATGATCACCTGGCCGGAAGGCTCGGAGTGGCCTTGGCCGATTCCCTGGTGACAAGCGGTGCCGTTGTTGTTGATAGAGATCCCAACCAAGGGCCTGATCCTGTGGTGGGCGCAGGTCGATCGCTGCGCTATTGTCTCACCTCCGAGGGCCGGGCGCGCCTCGCGGACCTTGGAGTGCTATTGACGCCGTCGCGGCAGCGCCCCATTGCACGGTACTGCCTCGACTGGAGTGAGCAGCGCCCCCATCTCGGCGGCCAGCTTGGCGCAGCCATCTTTGACTGTTTGGTTGATAAAGGTTGGCTCGAGCGCGCTGAGCGACGCGTTGTCCGCATTACGCCATCGGGCCGAGCAGGACTGCTGCAAGATTTTGACATCGACGTGACGGCACTCGGCTAGCCCTTGGCTGCCTGGCAAGTTCCACTCGCCCAAGACGCGCACCGCAAGTTCAATAGCCGGCGAGAAGTCTTTGTAGTTGATGAAGTTTAGGGGCACCAGCTGCTGCTTGTAGGCGCCGGGGATCGTTTGGTCGGCGTCCCCACAACACAAGGAGGCGGGCAGCAGGGTCCCCGACGACGTCGGGCGAATATGGCTGATCGGCACGGGTAAGGCGAACGCCACCTTCGTCGCTAAGGGCGACGACATCGAGTGAACCCGGCGAAGCGATCACTGCGCGGAACCCAATGGGTACCGAAGCTACGCCGCGGGTGACAAGGGCCCGCCCGAGTACCTCGACGGCATGGTCGGTTAGTTCTGGCTGAGCGAGAAGTTTTTCACTTAATTCATCGTCGCCGACGAGGTCCCAGCGGTGGAGGGCGAACTCGCTGCGCAGGTGGGTGAGGAAGGTATTGACTACCATTCGGCGCCCCGTCCAAGCGACCACCGCGTCGGGTTCACTAACGAGCACCGCGTCCAAAGCTCTCGCCGCTCGAGCAATTGATCTGGGAAGCTTCGCTCTCAGCTTGGCGTCGGCCAGGATGCGATACGGGGCCTCGCGCTCTTGGAAGCCGCGTGTTGCGGGGACTGGCCTGTGCTCGGCATAGGCCTCGAGGTTGTGCGCAAGTTCAATGCCGGCAGCTACAAGGTGAGCGGTTAGCTCGTGGGCCCTCCAGCCAGCGCAGGCGGTCAAAGCGTTGGAGGGAGTGTCGTCGATCGCCTCAGAAAAGGCGGTAGCTTCTCGGGCGAAGCCGTCGCTTGGGACTTTGGGTCGGTGCGATGCGCTCTTCATGGGAGGGATCCTAGAGCAGAGTTATTTCGGGCTTTCCCGAACCGTCGCCATGTCGAGACCCCCAGTCGCAAAGCATGGAGGAAACTTCCCCGAAGATTCCCAGGAGGTCGCCAGAAACCGCTATTCGCTCGGCTTGGGGAGAGCTAATCAGCCACCGCGGCGGGTACCGGCGCAGATATGGCAAGGTCTCATCCCTGGGAGGCTCGCATTGATATCGATACGTGCCAGGTTTACCTGGGTACATCCAGCCGCCTTGTGCCTCGATGGATCAGGTCCAACGAGATGACTTGCATTGGTTTGGTGCGCCCGGCTACGCCGTTCTTGGAGTCGCGGTTCATCGCCTCGCCCCGGGGGTGCTCGATCTGTGGGCCTGAACTGGGTCTCTTGGATAAGCAAGGATCACGCCAAGCGAAGGGATCTCCTGGTCTTGTGAGGCGAAAGTAGACGTCTCTAGGGCAACTTCGGCCTGGGCCGGCGTGTGCAAGATGGACGAAGCCGTGTCGAGTCGCGAATCCTCTAAGGACATTCGCAGAGCCCGAATGAGACGCCTGGCTGAAGAGTTGTTTTTAGAAGTGGTGCTCCGGAGGGGCGGCGACATGGGCACCGGGAGTGCGATTATCCGCGCGGCGTGGTTGTACGCTGGATGCATGCGTATGACCCGCCTCGTGGCTAAAACACTCAGAGAAGCACCTTCGGACGCCGAAGCCATTTCGCACCAGCTCCTGGTTCGAGCGGGGTTCATCCGGCGTATCTCTTCGG
>JAKASN010000124.1 GCA_021819025.1 Actinomycetes bacterium
TATTAGGCGCTTCATTAAAAGTCGGAATCACCACCCAGGGCATCGAACTCGGTTTGGTTGCGCTCATGCTTCTCCTTTGCACCTAAAGCTTACCCATTGCATGGTTAGACTGCCTTTTGTGCTTGTTTGGATTGACTTAGAAATGACCGGCCTCGACCCGAGGCGAAACCAAATCGTGGAAATTGCCACGGTAATAACCAGCGATGAACTCGAGCTTGTAGAGACAGGCCCAGACCTGGTTGTGCAAGCCGCGCCTGCGATCCTAGAGCAGATGGAACCTTTCGTGTTAAACATGCACACCAACAGTGGATTGCTCGATGAGATTAAGCGAAGCACGATTACCTTACAAGATGCTGAAGACGCGACCCTAACATTCTTAAAGTCCCATATTCCCCAATCTGGTCTTGCCCCATTATGCGGCAACACCATCGGCACTGACCGGCGTTTTCTCGCCGAGCAAGCCGCCGCGATCGACAATTTCTTGCACTATCGCTCCATCGATGTAAGTTCAATCAAAGAGCTCGCACGGCGCTGGAGGCCCGAGATCGCCAAAGGGGCACCCACTAAGAAGCGTGGACACCGAGCACTCGATGATATTTTGGAATCCATCGAGGAGCTTCGCTACTATCGGGAAAATTTCTTTCGACTTAGCTGAACCAAGGCGCAATGCCGAAACTCAATCCTTGCGAATCCTTCCCGGAATCGCCAGTGTTGCCCAGCGAGCGAAGGCGACGCAACAACAACAGCACTACCAGACAGCCTGCGATCCCTCAGTGGGTGGGATTTCTTCTCCTGGTGCGAAAGGCTCTTTCGCGCGCGATTCTCAATACTGGCCTAAAGATCTTCGCGTCGCGATTTGCGCCCGTGGAGTGCGACGATGCTAAGTACCACGGTAGCAATTAGTCTCATAGTGAGCTATGACTGACGCAGCGGCACGAACCAAGGTAACAATTCGCCCAGGAGCGACACGCCTTCGAGTGCGCTACCTGACACGCAAGCGCTTCGCGCTAGTAGCTATTGCCAGCTGGCTGTATGGCATCCTCCTCCTCGGCATTGCGAACGCTTTTTCAATTGGCCTGGGTGCGACGCTAATCGTGGCAACCCTGGCAGCATCATCGGTCCTTGTGGCCGCGCTCTGGTCGTGGAAGAAGGAGAAGCTCGCCTGGTCAGTGGCCACAGGGTGTTCACAAAGCGCCACTTGCGGGCAGCTAGAGTGCGAATCCCCTGGTCAAGGATGTGGCGCCAAGTTGGCCCAAGAGAGCGAGCGCTTGGCGTTGGAGGCCGAGCTACGGCGATTGCGCTTATTGTTGAGATTCCGCTTCGGTCCCGATCTCCTTTTCTTCGCGATGTGGATCGCAATCGCGGGGGCATTCTTCTTCTCCTCCCTTGAAGCGTCGGTACGCATCGCGGCGACATTTCTCGGGGTGGCATCACTCCTGGTCATTGTTGCGCGATTGGCATTGTCGTCATTTATCTTTGGCGCCAAGTTGTTTCCGAAGCGGCGCTTTGAGCTTTGAGGAGTTTTCGCAGAGATGTTGCTATTTTTAAAGCGCTTCGCAATGACAATGGTTATAAAACGGTAAAAATTGCCAATAACTACCACTGCATCGTTGGGCTTAACTAGCCTTTGGCTTGGGAGTTATACCGGCATGGTGATAGCCTTTAGATAGCGGTCAAGGTCGGCTTAACTTCCGATGGGTGACGCTTTTGGTGGTGTCGCCTTGTTTATGAGAAGTTGACCTATGCAGCCATTGAATACCATTGAGGCGTCAGAGAGCTTGGCGCCAGCTCGGACAAGCAAGCCCCGAGGACGCCCACGAAGCGTCGAGGCACACCAAAGAGTCATTCGTGCCACTCTTGCAACCTGCGCACGCGTGGGCTTTGCGGATCTCACCATCGAGGCGGTCGCCCGAGATGCCGCGGTGGGTAAGTCAACAATTTATCGCCACTGGCGCAACAAGACAGATCTTGTCGCTGAAGCCATCGATAGCCAAGTTGCCAAGCTCTATTTGGATATCGACAGTGGCGATCTCGAGAAGGATTTCCGGAAACTCATTCACAACCTCGCAGACCTCTTCTCTGGATCGAGCGGCAAAGCGTTCGCTCGCATCGTTGGGGAGTCGCAGGCTAATCGCGCGCTCTCGGAGATGGTGCTAACTCGCTGGACCAAGCACCGGCAGGGCCCCATCGTCGAGCTCGTGCAGCGCTATCGCAAGAGCGGCCAAATACGAGAAGGCTTTGATCCCGAGCAGATATCGGAATTGATCTTTGGACGAATCCTCCTGCAGGCCCTGGTCTTTCGCGACGACTTTGACGAACGAAGCATCGGAGACCTGTGCGAAATCGTGCTGCACGGCATCGCTGTGTCGGATTACCTCGCCCGGCGCTAGATCAGGGTCAAAGCTGGCATAGTTCGCATCAGGTTCCTAAAAGGTGGGTGGGGTTTTCGCAGAGATGGCACTCCACTTCTAGGGTGGCGTGCTTGATGTCGAATCGTTCCTCGAGCTGGCGTTTAAGTTCTAAGGAGTGCTCTTGGGCCTCGTGGAGCGTCACGCCCTCTTTCATCACCAGATGGGCTGACAGTGCAATGGTAGTGGAACTGAGGTTCCAGACGTGAAGATGATGAAGGTCTTCTACCAAGTCCGACGAAGTAAGAAGTGCCTTGATTTCATCCATGTCGACTCGATTGGGAGCCGCATCCAGCAAGACGTTGACCACGTCGGAAAGCAACCGCACCGAAGTCACAATCACAAGCGCAGAGATGACGAGGCTGGCTATTGGATCAGCGAGAGGGAACCCCAAGTAAGTCATCGCCAATCCCGCAGCGATGGCAAGCAACCAGCCCAAGCCGTCGGAGGCGAAATGGATCAAGTTGGCCTTCACCAGCGCTGAGCGGGTATCCCCTTTTGCAAATGCGAGCAGCGAGGCGAGATCGACAACTAGGCCAACCACGCCAACCACCGTAAGGTCGAAACCATAACTTCCAGTGGCACCGTGGCCCGCGATAAGCTGGCGAATTGCGGAGTACGAAATCAACAATGAGGCGCCAATCAAGATGAGCGTGGTCGCCAAAGCCCCGAGGACTTCTGCTCGCACCAGTCCGAAGCTGTGTCTTCCCGAAGCGGGGCGAGCGGTCGCCCAAGACGCAAAGATGCCAATTAGCAGCGATGCCAGGTCTGAGAAAAGATGGAATCCGTTGGAAATCAGCGTGAGGGAACCCGTGGACACCCCAGCAGCAAAAGTCGCTACCAGCAGGCCGGCATTGAGGGCTAATGCTAAGTAGAACGGTCGTCGCAGTGCCACGGCATCTGGGCCGTCGACGTGATGGACATGGGTGTGATCAAGTGGGCTAGATCCCAAGATTCTTGTCTCCTGGTAAAGATACTGCCAATACCATTCTACGGCGACTGCGCTGAGCCAGAGTAACGCAAAAGAGGGAGTGAGTCGTCTTCTCATTAAGAGGCGACCCTAAACTCGTCCTATGTCCGCCTCTTTTGTTAGTATCGAGATGAACAATCCCATCGAGTACTCGATTAAGGAGTGGAGATGAACCTACAGCTGGGAGACGTGGTTCCGGATTTTGAAGCCCCCTCTACCGAGGGGACTATTCGATTTCACGATTGGATCGGAGATGGCTGGGCGGTTCTCTTCTCCCATCCCAAAGATTTCACCCCGGTATGCACCACTGAACTCGCCGAAGTCGCACGCCTCAAAGACGAATTCACTAAGCGCAACACCAAAGTCATCGGTCTTTCCGTCGACTCCGTGGAGAGCCACCTCGAATGGGAGAAAGACATCGAGGAAACCCAAGGTCAACGCGTGAATTTTCCGATGATTGGCGATCCGGAGTCCTATGTCGCGAACCTATTCGGCATGATTCATCCCAACGCGTCGAACACCTTCACGGTGCGCAGCGTCTTCATAATCGACCCCGCTAAGAAACTCCGCCTCACCATCACTTACCCTGCTTCCACGGGTCGCAACTTCGCAGAGATCCTCCGAGTGCTCGACTCGCTGCAACTCACCGACGCCTACATGGTATCGACGCCGGTGAATTGGAAAGACGGCGATGAAGTGGTAATTGCGCCAGCGCTTTCCGACGAGGAGGCGACCCAGCGCTTCCCAAAGGGATTCATAAAGCTCAAGCCCTATCTGCGCATGACCCCCCAGCCAAACCGCTAGAGGTCCGGGATCTGGCTATCAATTAGCAAAGCTCGCATCGCATCAAGAGCTTTTCGGCCTTAGCTGAATATTTGCGATATTCCTAGCGGTTCTACCGATAAAGCTTCTTGTGATCTGGCTCCGATACACCGAGCTCGACGTCGGCGAGCTTCGGGAAGTCGTGTTGAGGGGAACTTAATCGTCTTTGGCTTAGCGATCAAGCTTCGCGCTCTTGGGGTCACGCCGAATTAACTAACAGTGGCCAAATTTCTCTCAAGGACCTCCCAGCCTTCAACCATCACCGTTTACTCTTTTGGTCGAGGAACTCTTCAAAGCGCGCATGAGGTTTCGATTATCTATCTTTAAAAATCGGGCTACCTCCGCGCCAAGATGCGCCTCCCCAACTTCTGCTCCGGGGCGTGTCGAGTGCGACGCCGTCCGAGCAAGTGACCCCTCAAGACCAAGATTACCAAGAGCTACATGTTTACATAACCGTTATAGTTCGGATTCCATGGTTCATCGATAGCCTGTGTGTCCACGATAAGATACATATTCAATGCTCTATGCCTCACCTAGCGCCATTATGCAACGGATTCCGTTGCCAAGGAAATATTTTTGCTTGTCAGTGCCGGGGGGTTTCCTTGGACTACATTGTGAAACATGGCGCTGACGTGGGGGTCTCTCAGTCTCATACGTCTATGCATAAACGCGACAAAGTGTGACGGATAACACATTTTTGCCACAAAAGTAAACAAAGTTGAAACGTGGTATTACCCGATGGTAAGTTTGCGACTAGCTTTGCATTGTCACCCGTGATTCACAGGAGGTTCTAAGGAAAATATGGTGTCGAAGAAGATACGCCGTATCGCAACGGCCCTAGCCTCTACTGCCGCAACAGCTACTTTGCTAGCTGCGTGTGGCTCTTCAGGCTCGTCAAGTACCACTACCGCTCCGAGCGGTACCACCAAGGTCTCTGGCGGAGTAGTCAACTTCGCTGAAGGCCCCAATGCCACTCCCAACTACATCTTCCCGCTCACCAGCGGGGCATATTTCTCGGTTACCAACCTCTCGCAGTTCCAAGAGCTGATGTATCGACCGCTATATTTTTTCGGCGTCGGCTCTAACGCGCAGATCAACTACCCCTTGAGTCTTGCTGACCCTCCGGTGTATTCCAATAACAACAAAACTGTCACCATCACCATGAAGCCCTACAAGTGGTCGAATGGGGAAGCGGTGACTTCGCGAGATGTCATTTTGTGGATGAACCTCCTCAAGGCGAATAAGTCCAACTGGGCTGCCTATGTACCCGGAGCTTTCCCTGACAACGTGGTCTCGTATTCGGCGCCGGATGCCAATACCGTGGTCTTCAATCTCGATAAGAGTTATAACCCCACCTGGTTTACTTACAACGAGCTGTCCCAGATCACCCCGCTCCCGCTCGCATGGGATATCACCGCCAGCGGTCAAGCGGCACCGAGCGCAACCGATACCACCGCACCGGATATGACCACTGCTGGCGCGACTGCGGTATATACCTATCTAGATGCCCAGTCCAAGAATCTCTCTACTTATACCACCAACCCGATCTGGTCGGTGGTAGATGGCCCCTGGAAGCTCTCGTCGTTTACTTCGCAGGGCAAGGCGGTATTCGTACCCAATCCCAGTTATTCCGGACCGATCAAGCCCACCATCAGTCAGTTCGTGGAACTCCCCTTTACCACCGACACCGCGGAGTACAACGTGCTGCGCACTGGAAATGGTATCGACTTTGGATATATCCCAGTCTCTGATGTCACTCAGAAGTCTTTAATGACCTCGGCCGGCTTTACCTTTAACCCATGGATCCTTTTCTCCTTCGACTACTGGGTAGTCAACTTCAACAATCCCACCGTGGGACCGATCATCCACCAAGCTTACGTTCGCCAAGCTCTCCAGCACTTGGTCGATCAGCCGCAGTGGATATCCACCTTCCTCAAGGGATACGCAACACCTAGCTATGGTCCGGTGCCGATCCTTCCCGCGAACACCTTTGCCGATGCGACATCGCGTGTTAATCCGTATCCATTTAGTGTGAGCGCCGCAACCGACCTTCTCAAGTCACATGGCTGGACGATC
>JAKASN010000125.1 GCA_021819025.1 Actinomycetes bacterium
CGATCTGATCTCGTCGATGAGATAAGGCCCAAAGCCGTGATGCTCGAAAATGTCAGAGAGATCCTCGACTCGGTCTTTGACGCCTTTCGACAGGATGTGGAGACGCAGCTCAAACGGCTGGGCTACGCCTCGCGCTGGAGGCTGCTGAACGCCTCGGACTTCGGGGTCTCGCTGCTACGTCCGCGTGTTGTCTTGGCCGGCATCCGCAATGATTTGGCGGAGCATTTCCAGTGGCCTACGCCGCTTGAGACGGAGCCACAGACAGTCGGCAGGCTTGTGCGCGACTTGATGGCAGCCAACGGCTGGGAGATGTCGAGGCGTGCGCTGAGCGGGCGGCGCGCATTGCCCCAACCTTAGTTGGAGGTTCGAAGAAGCACGGAGGCCCTGACCTCGGGCCTACGCGCGCACGTGCCGGTGGGAGTTGCTCGGCGTCAACGGCGAGACGCTGGCAGAAGAAGCTCCCAAGCCGGGATTCGCGGGGCTGCCGAGCTTGACGGTCCGTATGGCGGCTCGGGTCCAGGGGTTCCCGGACGACTGGGAGGTCTTCGCACGCAAGACGACCGCATATCTCCAGGTCGGCAACGCGTTCCCGCCTCCCATCGCTGAGGCTGTTGGACGGAAGATTCGCTAAGCGGCGTCGGCTCGGCGTTTGCACGCGGTGGGCTAGCGATGACATCCTCCCCTCCCTTACGGTAGCGTCTTTCCGGTCGGGTCCGCGGCATTACGCTGCATCCCCAACCAGCGGTTAACGCTTCGGATTCATCTAGCCCATGGGAGGCTTTGAAGCGGGGTGCCGGCAGAAACGGTCGGCAGTTAGTGGGTAACTAGTTGGTGGGCCCGCTGATACGAGATACCGAGAATGTCGCCAATATCGCGCAAGGGAAGACCTTCGTTGGCGAGGTCTCGAGCGAGACTTTCTGCATCGGCTTGCACTTCACGTTCGAGCCGTGTTGCGGTCTCCCGTGCTGTTCGGAGCCGGGCAGTGCGTTCAGCCACCTTTACTGTTCCGACTTTCTCTACCTCTATGGCGACATCAAAACTATCTTCGGGAATATCAAGGGTAACGGCTACGAGAGATCGGGCCATTGATTTAGCCTCGCTGAGACGTCGGGCTTGGGTTAGCCCGCCAATCTCTGGAACGTGGACCATCCACCAACGATCCTCTCTGGTAACTGTGGCTTTGTAGATATGCTTGGTCATTCGCCAACCTTTCTATCCATGTGGCAGGTGCAACCTGCGATTGCACTGCGCGCTTTGCGGACGACACCTGGGGAGATCATCTTGTGCCCATCCGGCAGCACGAAACCGTGTTGCCCGCTGGGGCACCCATACATCGTGTGACTCCCGTCGGTTCGCAGTGCACTCCATTTCGCCGTTTTGAATTCTTTGACGATTTTACGGGAGGATTCTTCCGCAACCATGTGGCTAGTCTAGTGGGGCGGACATAATAAGTCAATCGAGATAGACGTTAATTTTACAAGGGACCAAACCACGCCCGGCTGGGCGCGATCCAGCCCCCACACAATACCCCAAGACATTCCATCTTTCCGCTCCCAATGGCAGCTGCTGCAACTGCCATGGTTTGCGTGTCGTGATGGGCGATGGCCGGGGCACTTGGCAGCAAGCGGGCGGAAAAGGTTCGTTTTCGGTGCATACATAACCCTTGAAAGGACAAGGGGGCCACAGCGATGTATGGCGATAACCGGAACAGGTACGAGCCCGAGAGCGGACGGGAGCGAGCCAAGAGCTGGTGCTCGAGCCGCGGGCGGGACACCTATCAGGAGAGCTGGGCGGGCGTGAGAGGGTGCTGGTCGTGCAACCCCGACGGATGGGCGGGGCGATGAGGTCCGTGCCGTCCCATGCCGATTTCATGAATGATACCCAGCAGCGTGGGAAGGAAGCGGGGTCAAAATGAGCAGGTTGCCATTGCCAAGGTTGCTCGATATAGACAACGATGATTCGACGCCGCTCACGCTGGTCTGTGATCCGAATGCTGATCCCGAAGAGATGCAAGCGTGGATGATCGGCAAACTCAGTCCCGGTACCAGCGGGGGCGAGAAGATCGTTGTGGTTACGCCAGAAACTTCCAGCCAAGGGTGTTCGCGCGACGGGTGGGCGAGATGTGTGCCATACGATGGCGACTACACGCATATGCTCCACCCGGCTAGCGGGCCAGGTCGGGGAGCGTTCTTCGTGCGTTACTACCGAGTTGAGTACGAAGAGGACGCAGGAGAAACTCTGGCATGGGGACTGCGCAACGCTGAAACCAAAATGCTTTTGGAAACGGGACCACAGTGAAAGCCCTGACACTGCCGAACGGTTACGAGCGTCGACTCGCGCTTGACTTATCACAGCGGTGTTGGGTGTGGGCGAGACCCTAAGCGATCCCGGTGGTTGGAGAGCTGTCGGGCTGATAGCAATCTGGCTGATTCCCCTCGTGGCACTTTGCCTTGTTTCGTGGTTGAGCCCGGATCGCGCCGTATGGTTCCTAGCGCCCCTAGTCACTGGAGTCATCGGACTTAGCGTCTGGTTCGCGATCAACCAGGGAACCTGGAGATCCTTCGAAAACCGGCATGGCCCGATCCAGGTTGTGATCGTCTTCGCGCTCTCAGCACCTCTCGCCCTTTGGGGACTGCACCGAACCTTGTGGGCCGGCGTGATGCTGGTAATGGTTGGCGCCGCGTCAATCCTCGTTGCGCAAGCCGTAGGTCGCGGCGGGAGCTCCTCCTTGGCTATTGCGAGCTTCGCGCCCTTAGTTACAGGCCTCCTTTACTTGGCGGCAGTGTACCAGGATCGCGGCCGTGCCAGACCTGGGGAGATCCCTCCGCCGCAATACCCGAAATCACCCTGAACCCAGTAGCTGGGTCCCTCAAAATCAAGTCACCTGATCTTGCTATGGTACGCTCGGAATGTGAAGGTATTCGGGCTCGATCATATCCAACTAGCAATGCCCGCAGGAAAAGAGAACGATGCGCGCCAATTTTATAGCGCGCTTTTGGGTCTTGTGGAAATACCCAAACCTGCGAATCTTGTCAAGCGAGGAGGGTGTTGGTTTCAGGGCGAGGCAGTAACGATCCACCTTGGCGTGGAAGCTGATTTCCGTCCTCAACGTAAAGCACACCCCGCACTCCTCGTAGAAGACCTGGAGGCGCTAAGATCGATGCTCGGGCTGAAGGGGTTTCCGGTTGTGACCGACGAGCCTCTTGAAGGGTATTCCCGGCTATACACTGAGGATCCTTTCGGGAATCGGATCGAGCTCATGGAGCCCACCTCTCATATGGTGACTTGAGGGGCAACTGATCGCTACGGTTCAGCCTCCCGCAAAAAAGGGACTCTGGGGCCATGCGACAAAACTGCGAGCGTAAGAAGTCTTTGACCCAGGTGTGGTTAGGCAGAGCCCACGCTCGGTGAATTTTTGTTGGCGCGAGTTCCGTAGTCGTAAGCCCAGATGATCTCGTTGAGAAACGACTCGCGGCCGAACAAGGCATCGCGAACTACTTTTGCGTAGTGCACCTCCCAGTAGTCGAGGTGTGGGCATAAGGTACCGTCGTCAGTGAGAAGTCTCCAAGCTTGCTCAACGCGCGGCTCCAGAAACTCCCAATAGTCGCCGAAATCGTCGTTGTAGCCGAACGCGATGCCCTTGACGGTTTCGTATGTCTGGCCCTTGAAACCGACCCGGCTGCCAGTCGCCGAGCGCATGGTCTTCATCCGTCTGGCGCGTATGCACTTTGCCAGTATTGAACTGTGGATCGATGTAGATGAGCCGAAAGCTTGCGTCCGGCAGTGTTCGAAGAAACTCCAAATTATCGCCCTTGACGACAAGATCATCTCTGTACGGGGTCCAGTGCACGCTCAGCCCTACGCTTGGAAAATCGTCTCGGAGCGTTGAGCCGTCGAAGTCTGGATCTATCTGATGCAGGGCCGAGCGGTAGAGAAGCGCGGGCGGGCGGGTTGCGGACATGCTCATCGCCACAGTGGAGATGATCTCAATACCGTCGGCGCGTTCGGCGATGGCTGCGCCGGCGAGGTCGGAGTGATACGGCTTCTGGATAATTTCCGCGTCGTATTTGAGCGCCACTCCCCCGTCGTGCTGCGTGCCTCCGCTCGAAGCGCTTGGGCCGGGCGTATATGTATCGGGTCTCGCTAATGTTATGGGCCGATAGTAGCGCTGCGAGCGGAGTAGATGAAATATGTGTGCACGCTTTGCGGATCTTTGCTGGGCGGAGATGGTTCACGGCTGAGATGGTTGAGGGGCGGGTGAGGCCGATTCGGCGATGTTCGGGATGCTGGTTGCGGACGGGGCGAAAGCTGGATTCTGAGTCGGGGGTTGGGGAAGGGGCGATTGGCCACCACACCCTACGCAATGTCATAAAACGCATGTTCGCGCGGGTCGATTCTCGGAGTCCTCGAGGGCGAGACGGATGTCGAATGCGCCGAAATAGTCAAGCAGGCCAACCTGCCCGAAGGCAAAGAAAAACCAAAGAGGTAGACTCCAGAGGCCGCCATGGTCGCCTATGAGAAAGCTAATGCTGCGGTCGTGGCAGCCAAGGCGGTCTTTGAGGATGTCCTCGCGGTCCACGATATGCCTGGTGCCCATGCCGCGGTCGATGCCTTCTACGACGCCATTCGAGTATTGAGCGCAGCGGCGGCGGATGTTCGTACAGCAGCGGCGAAGGATGCTTTCGAAGGGGGGCCGGTGCAGATCCCCCTTCAGTGCCGATGCGAACCAGGCATACCCCGCGATGGTGAACACGACCCGTCCCGTAAGCCGATCACCGTACGGCCACGCAGGTGCTGCGGCATGTCGTCACCTGCGGTGGATCGTCGCTGCGTCAATGCCTCTCGTCGCCTACTCCTGTCGATGGCCGTGCCAGGAGGCATCGTGGCCCCGCAGATCGAAGCGTTCGACGACAGCTCGGTCTTGATCAGTTCCAACAACCTCCCGAAGCCGAGCCTCGGGAGCAACCAGAAGGACGCCGAAGCGCAGACCGTCGACCGGCCCGCAGGTTACCATCTCCGCTTCAGTCCCGTCCTCGTAGAACACGCTGAGGTGCTCGACCGATGGGTCGCAACGCACGACTATCCCTCGTAGGCCCCGATCGGGGTTACCCCCGGAGTATACGTCCAACAACTCGGAGCCCCACAGCTTTGGGCCGCCCATCCCGCCTTCTGAGATCACACCGGAGTCGTCTTCGACCTTGAGCATGGTGGAGTAGTTTCCCCCGTCACCGCCGACCCTGAGCGTCCAGCGCACGTTCTGCTCAGTCACGCCGTCGGCGATCACGCGGTCCGGCTGGTGTGCGATGATGACTTGTTCGACCGCGGGGAATACGACGGCTTGGGAGCCGGCACTAGAGCTGAGCCCGATCTCCCTGGCTGAGGTGTGGGCGAGCAATACTCCGCAGCGCAGGCAGTAGACGAACATGACGTCGATGGCCTCGGAGGTCTCGGGCTGCTCGACGGGTCCCACGCCGAGCACCCGGTAGCCGACCTGGCCGTCGAGAAGCGACCGGCACGTCGGGCACCGAGGGCCATCTCGGCCCGTCTCGAAGCTTACGCCCAAAGCCTCGACCGCCTCCGGCGATGGCTGCCCGGCCAGCAAGGCGATCACCTGCTGGCGAACCCGGGGTAAGTCGGCGCCGAGCGCCTTGAGCACCTGAGCAGCAACGCCCTCACCCTCCCGGATCACGCCAAGGAGCATGTGCTCGGTGCCGATGTAGTTGTGACCGAGCTGGAGCGCTTCGCGCAACGACAACTCAAGCACCTTCTTTGCCCGCGGCGTGAACGGCGGGGACCCGTGAGATGCCTGGCCCGACGGCCCGACGGCCTTCTCTACCTCTCGGCGCACGGCCTCCAAGTGGATCTCCAGCGATTCGAGCGCCTTGGCCGCCACCCCGTCGCCCTCATGGATCAGTCCGAGCAGAATGTGCTCGGTGCCGATGTAGTTGTGACCGAGCAGCCGCGCCTCCTCTTGAGCCAACACAAGGACTCGCCGCGCCCGGTCAGTGAACCTCTCGAACATGCAGACCAGCCTAGCGCCAGGAAGCGGCGTCCAGGGGCGTCCGCCGGTAAGCCGTTCGTTTTGCGGGACACCGACAGCGCCGAGCGGAAAACGTGCTGACATGGGGTGGAGCAGTCCCGCCGGACCCGCCCGCTGATGTGTCCGATAGAGGGGAGGCTAAACGGTGACCCCTCAGTATCAACCCCCGCTTGGACAACTCGTTGAAGGTAATTTAGTGAGGGCGGGAAAGTTGACAACGAAAGACGCAAACAA
>JAKASN010000126.1 GCA_021819025.1 Actinomycetes bacterium
CGCCACACCGTGGGAGATCTCACTTCGACCCTGCAGATGAAACGCGCAAACCTCACAGCGCCAATTCTCCCCTCGACCTCCCAGGACACCCTCGGTGGCGTCGCCGCGCTCGGGTGCGGGCCACTCGATCTTCAAGAGATCGATAACAGTCAAGCTCCTTATCCCCTGCCTTGGCCACAAGCGATGCCCACCCAGGAGCCGGGAGAGGCGAAGATGGTTCCATGACCGCTCCGCAAGGATCCTTCGTTGCGATGGCCACTAACGCTACGCCATTGCCAAGATCAAGACCGGCACCTCAATCGAATGCAACTGGCCTCCCGGGTATATCGGTCGCCGCGCTTTTCGAAATCAACCTTGGAGGCATACTTTGGCTGCCCAGTTAGTGACTTTAGCCGCGATGCAAAGAGGTGACAGAGAGCCACCGTTTCCTCACTTTCGCCTCGACAGCGCAAGAGACTTACGACTTCAAAGCCCAAAAACGCAATGACAGGAGTTGACCGCGCTGCCTCTGGCCTCGCCGCGGCGGGAGTCTCCCCAAGCAACCCGAGCCACCGGTGCTGGCTTATCGCATCTCGGGCGTTGGGGCCTCGGGCCGAACCGTTGCAATGCCGGCAATTAGCAGGTCGATCCCAAAACCGTAGAACGCCTCCTCGTCAGAGCAATCGGTGAGAGCGTCCGCCGCTTCAATGAGGCGCGGGAACCGGTCCGGGGGAAGCCCATATAGTGCTAGTCTCTTCAGTCCGATGTCTTTGGCAAACTGGTCAGGATCGGAATTTCCCCAAGTTACCGCCTGCTCGATAACCAATGAGATCGCGGTGCGCAGCAAGTGGCGCGCGACCTCCGCGGCCTGCTCGACAGCAAAGCCCGCGAGGCGCAGCAACTCCAAAGCTGCTTCGGTAAGTTGGCGCCCCTCTTCGTTGAGCAGAACACGAGGTGCGGCGAGGACGGCCACGTTGGGATGGGCCCGCAACGCTACAGTTAGCGCGCCGACAAGTTCGCGCAGTTGCTCCTGCCAGGGCAGCCAGGGGTGAGGATCTGGGGGGAGACCGTCGAAAAGCTCGTCACCCATCGCATCGAGAAGTGCCTCTTTGTTACTGAAATGCCAGTACAGGGCCATCGGCGTAACACCGAGGTCCTGCGCTAAGCGACGGATGGTAACCGCAGCAAGACCCTCGGCATCAGCAATGGCTAAGGCATGGCAAACCACCGCTTTGCGGTTGAGTTGAAGAGGCGCGAC
Organism: Actinomycetes bacterium; assembly: GCA_021819025.1. Classification (GTDB taxonomy): domain Bacteria; phylum Actinomycetota; class Acidimicrobiia; order Acidimicrobiales; family Acidimicrobiaceae; genus Acidithrix. Next base: position 1,238 of record JAKASN010000126.1, read on the forward strand.
TTCATTAATTTTCCGCGTACTCATGCTTGAAACTATACACTGTACGTGTTACTATACGTTGTACATGTACAACGTATAGGAGACAGTCAAGATGCATAACCAGCGACGCCGCTCGACGCTTATAGCAGTGGCGCTAGCCACCTTTATGACCTACCTCGACAACAACATCGTCAATGTGGCCCTTCCCACCATCCAGCGCGAACTGCACCTCTCGGTCGCCGGGTTGGAATGGTCGGTCAGCGCCTATGTCCTGGTTTTTGCCGCGCTGCTTCTGGTAGGTGGTCGCTTGGCAGACGCCTTAGGACGCAGGCGCCTTTTCCTCATTGGGCTGACTATCTTCACTGCCGGTTCGTTGACAGCGGGCCTGTCGGGCAGCTTCGACCTTCTTGTGGCGAGTCGCGCCGTGCAGGGCCTCGGCGCCGCCATGGTTACTCCGACCACACTCGCAGTCATCTCGGCGACCTTTACCGACACGCGAGAGCGCAACGCTGCAGTGGGGGCGTGGAGCGCGGTCGGCGCGTTAGCTCTGGCTCTTGGACCGCTACTCGGCGGCCTGATTAGCCAGCACCTTCCCTGGGGCTGGATCTTCTTGATCAACGTGCCGATCGGTGTCGGCACCATCGCTCTTGGTGCATGGGCGATTCCCGAAACGCGCGAGGCAACCCCGCGCCGCCTCGATCTGTCTGGTCTGGCGGCTTCGGCGAGCATGCTATCCACACTTACCTATGCGCTAATCGAAGGTCCCATTCTTGGGTGGCGGGCGCCGGTCATAATCGGGGCCTTCGCAGTTGCGGCACTGTCAGGATTGGTGTTTGTCCTCGTTGAATCTCGCAGCGCCGACCCCATGGTTGAGTTGTCCCTCTTTCGCAACCGAGTGTTCGCCGGAGGAACCATTGCACTCATGATGTGGGCCTTTGGACTTTTCGGGATCTACTTCTTCACGTCGCTCTACCTCCAGGATATTCTCGGCTTTTCCCCCACCAAGGCCGGTTTGGCCTTCGTCCCCATGGCGGTACTCATTGCCCTGGGCGCGATCGCATCCGAACCAGTCGCGCGAGCCGTCGGTGCCTACCGCTCAGTCGGCGTAGCAATGTTTGTGATGGCATTGGGGATAGCTTCGGTTAGCCTGCTCGGCAAAGATGCGAGTTTCATAACCCTTATGCCAAGCTTCGCAGCCATCGGCATCGGCGGTGGCCTCACCACACCTTTGACTGCTTCGGTCCTTGGTGTCATGCCTTTCGAGCGGGCCGGCGTGGCATCGGGAATCTTCAACGCATCTCGAGAAGTGGCGGGACTACTCGGTATCACCGTGATCGGCGCAATCCTCACCGCTCGGCAAAGTTACCAGCTACGCCATAGCCAAAACGCCGCCGCCGCCTTCCTGTCGGGGTATCGCGCCGGGATTGCCCTTGCAGCCATCCTCGTCGCGCTAGGTGGGATCGCAGCCTGGATCGCCCTCCGCCACATGAGTCGACCTGAGATTGAAGGCTCAGATGCAGCCCAAGGGCGTCGTCAGTCGCTTCGCAATGCCGCCTTGGACATTGCCTAGCTCGTGCTGTCTCAGCATGTGCCGGTGCGCGGGGCGGGACTACCGGTTGCTTGCGCCTAGATGAGACGATGAGGTAGCAGCTATGGTCCGAAGCGAAATATCGCGGTAACCAACCCTTGCTCTGTGGGGTTTTTAATTTCGTCACCGCATTGCCGTGGGATTCCCGAGTAACTCTCCAAGGGTGTTGAAGGTCTCGATGTCTTGGGCTTTTAGGGCTCGGGGAGCCTTCGAAGAAGATACACCAACCCGAGACTCGAGCAACCAGCGCGCCAGAGTGTATCAAGTAACAATGCTAGGAAATATCACCTGGAGAACCCCTTGGGCATTTGCGGCGGCGATCGCTTATTGCCTCATGGGAGCAGCGTATCTCTATCGCACCCAGTCGCGGCGATAGAGCGCCAGTTCATGCTCGATATCTCACCTTTGCCGTGGCGACGCGCTCAGCTTGCACATGGTGCCATGGGGCACGAACCCGATGGCGCTGGCAAAACCTAAGGGGGTCTTCGCATGCCTTTAAATTGGCTCCTTGGCGACGTGATTGCGGACGGAAATACCTACCTCCCTCCCAAGCAAATGGCGCTTCTCGCCTCCGAACTCGACGAGCCACCGAGCACATTTGACATCTTCATGCTCCATGACCCGGCAGTGCGCCAAGTTATGAGACACCTTGGCCTTGCAGAATTACAACTTGTTGGGGGGATCAATGCTGAGGAGACAGGGAAGAACCGCTACCAGCCCAGCCAGAAGTGGAGTTTGCCGTTAGACCACCGGGCATTGAAAAAGTCCGCCGCCTTCATCTTCCTTGACAGCGCCTCGGGCCATCGAACAGGCGTGGTCTCTTCGACGAGAAAGGCGCGAGCCGAGATATCCAAAAAGTGGAACGTTTGGGCAAAGGTTCCCTATACGCCGATATCAGGCGAGCACCATCATGACGTGGAGTTCACGGTATTCTGGGCCGTAGATCCCGAGATGCGAATCCGCATCTTATGCGCTGCCGAACTCGCGCAGTACGTATTAGCCCTAGCAACCGAGGATCAAGGAGGGGAAAACACTCTCGACAGAGACGACCGAGGTCACATTTCGGCCACCCTGGAGGAACTTCGCAGCGCAGTTGCGGAGGTCTCTCAACCGCCATTTGACTGGATCCTCCATGGGCCACCGGAGATACACGGCGAGGCAGGCGAAACATCGCATCTCCAGGTGCAGATCACGGCGCCCTCGGTGGGCCTCAGGTATTTTGTGTTAGCACTTTTCGACCCCAGTAATCCCGAATCCGACGAGATGAGCAGCATTTGCGCCGTGGAGGTCACCCAAGATGAGCAAGGGCGCAAAATATCGATCGTTGCTGACTTTGACGATAGACCTTTACAACTTCTTACCTATGCCTAGCAATAATGGGTCAAGGTTGCCGTTGGGGACCACCCATGGCATCGATGGCGGGCCGAAAAAGGACCCGCCAAGTGACTCGGGCGTGGTGGATTCGTGGCGTGGATCCACAAGCGATGCTTTGGCGGCGTTCGCTGGGGGACCACGACCGGAGCGAGGTCTCGACGGTGCCGCTGAAGCCGTGGCGGAGAAGTCTTTTGTCCAACGCGCTAGGCACTTTGCACCCTGCATGTGAACGAGGGGATCCTTACCCTATGATCCGTGGCGCTCCACGGGCGCGCCCGATGGCGACATAGTTTCGCGTGTGTTCTGGATTCATTGGCAAAAGGAACCGATATCACCTGAGAGGTTTCACGCGGCGCAGGCGCACCGAGAAAGGTCACTTCGCTCGGCGGGCAAAGGCCCTCGCCGTCTCTCTAAATACCTCGTGCAATCGAAGATATCGGCCGGGCGTCGCCGCCGCGTTTCAACCCCCCAAGCGTTTTTCATCGCAGAAATATCTCCACCCCTTACCCAAGTTTCCAAGGCTCGGAGGTGGTATCTCTCAAAGGCTTATTCCGTGGTACCTGACTTAAAGGATCTCTGCGGCTGGATGTCGCAAAGAGGTGCCCGAGACCCCACTAAGGTCGAACTCACGACACTTCCGCGACGCTAGGCCTAAGAGATGTTGCCTTTGGATCAGCCTCGCTCGGGACCAGAGCGTTACCGGGAACTCTTCGAATTCCTCGCTAGCGAGACAGGTGCCCCTGTCTCGCCAATCTCTCTCGAAATTGGCGAAGAAGTGCCGCAGTGGAGCCCGAATCGACAAAACCCTTTCGCGGATACCACTTCGCAGTCCGTGCGCGAGGGAACCGCTGCCGATCTCTACTGCAGCGCCGTCAACTCGGGGCAGATTGAAAATTTAATCTCGCGCACCCTAATGCACCGCGCCACCTCCAAGAAGTTACTCGCTGTGGTCTCGGGCATCGCGACCGGCCGAAGCATCGCTCGGCAGATTGCCGAGCTTGATCCCTTGATCACTCTCGCCACATTGGGCGAGATCCGATCCCCCAAAGCCGCGGCGGTGCTTTCAGCCCGAGCTGATCTCGTGATAACCACCCCCGAACTCCTCCACCGCCTCGTCATTCCTGACAGTTATCACTTCGCGCCGCTTCTTGAGCAACTCGCCGAAGTCATGCTCTGGGACTTGACCTCTTTTCGGGGGATCCTGGGGTCGCACCTCCACCATCTCTTGCGAAGGCTCGAAGCGGTACTGAGCGTAAATCGAAGCAGCATTCAATACTCGGCCACCGCGACCGAACTAGGCCATGCTGGCGAATTCTTTGATGAACTTCTCGGGGTCTCGCCTCGGGTGATCCCCCTGGCACGGGAACATCCCACCAAAATCGAAGTGGTCATGGTTGATCCTTCTTCGTCTCGGTGGCGGCAAGCTCCCGCTACCATTGCGGCGCGAATCGCCGCCAAGGCCGCCGGGGACGGCTTTTGCGTTCTTGTCATCACCCAGTCACGCCTCCAGGCGGAGCTGATCTCCCTCTATGTGCAAGAGCGCGCCCCCGAATCCATCACGGGTGCGGTATTGAGCTATCGAGGTGGGTACCTCGGGTCGACGCGCTCTGAAATCGAGTCGGAGATCTCGGCGGGAAGATCTTCAGTCGTGGTCGCCACCTCCGCACTTAGCGAAGACCAGGGAGATTTCGAGGTGGTGGTGGTCGTCGGTTTTCCAGGCATGCTCAGCCGCTTCCGGCGTGAAATCGGGAGGATTACCGCCAGCCAGGGAGCGGCGGTCTTGGTAGCCGAGGAAGACCTCCTCGACTCATGGATCGTCGCCAATTCGCAAGATATCGCCACCCGTCCCAACGAGGTTGCCGCGATAAACCCTTGGAACCCTGAGGTGCTCCGTTACCAGCTTCTTTGTGCGAGCTCGGAAAGTTGCGTCGAGCCAGAGCTATACGCGCGCGGAGACCCTGAGACAGCAAAGCTGGTGCGTGAAGAACTCGAGTATCTCAGAGAGGAGAAAAAGGTCGTCTTGACTGAGGCGGGTTACCTCTACACCGGCTCAGTGATGCCCCAGTCCCAGCGCGGCCTTAGGGGCGATCAACACC
>JAKASN010000127.1 GCA_021819025.1 Actinomycetes bacterium
GACCCATCACCTTCGTAACTCCTCCACCCCAGATCCTGCTCAGCGCGAAATCTATTCACTGTTGGGAGTGCGCGATTCCCTCGGACGGACCAAGAAGGTGGTTGCCGAACTGTAGTGCCCGAATTATCGCACCGTTATGTCCGCGACGTGGGGAACTTTGGGTGATATCCCGAAAGTTGGGTTAGCGAGATTGCGAGGTCGAATCTCGATAAAAATTAGAGCCGACGGAGTAACCCGAGCTAATGTACCTGCGGAAGCAGCAAAGCTCTAGCAGTGGGGCCCACCGCGGAGGGGTTTGTGTCCGGCTACAATTGCACCCTAGCGAGGCGCCCCCAAAAGTGGTGGGGGAGGCTTGAGACATTCCGGAGGATGAATGAAGGTGGAGACCGATGGGCCGAGGCAGCGCCCCTTGAGCGACGGCGGTCGTTTGCTGATCGGCACTAAGAAGTCATATCGGAAACCCCATGACCATCGCCATCTACCCGAGATGCATTGCCGGGAGTTTTGGTCGGATTCCCGGGCGAAACAATGATTGTCTTGATCGGATTCATGGGTGCTGGCAAGACCACCGTCGGATACCTTCTCGCCGAGAAGCTTGGAGTTCCTTTCGTCGATATCGATATTCTTATCGAACGCAAGGAAAAGAGATCTGTGCGGGAGATTTTCGACGCTGAAGGCGAAGCGTCGTTTAGACAGCTAGAGCACCGTGCAGTGGTGGAGATCCTCGCAGGACCCGATGCAGTAGTTGCGTTGGGGGGCGGTGCAGCTGAGCACGCCGGGACGCGTCTGGCACTAAAGGGCGCAGTCGTGGTGTATCTCGAAGTCGATTATGAAGAAGCGGTTCTGCGGATCGGACATGACGCATACCGCCCAATGATGTCGATGCCTGACGTTCGCGGAATCTACGGGCGCCGCCTTCCGCTTTACCGAAGCGTTTCGACGCTGCGAATATCCACGGATGGGAGACGTCCCGAAGCGATCGTAATGGACATTATCGAAGCCGTGGTGGCACCAGAGACGGTGCCGGCTGGGGCTCGAAGCGTTCTCGTGGCTCCGATGGGTGGTGCGCATCACGTCCACATCGGTTCTGGGTTAATGCGAAGTTTTGCCGAGTTGCTTCCAGCGCTTCATGGGGCCGAGAATGTCTTTCTAATCTCGTCCCCAAGTGACTTTACCCTCGCGGAGGAGATCGCCAGCGGACTGGGGCGAGTCGGCCTTAGTTCATCGATCTTTACCGTACCAGAAGGGGCTGATTGTAAGACCTTTGAAGTCGCCCACCAGGTCGCTCTCCATCTCGCTCAGGGAAATGCGCATCGCGACGACCTGGTCGTAGGTCTTGGCGATGATTCACTCTGTTACTTGGTTGGGTTTGTTGCTGCCACCTTCAACCGAGGTATCAAGCTGGCACTGATCCCCACCACGTTGTTGGGTCAAGTTGATCTTGCCATAGGTGGCAAGAATGCCATCAACTTGCCACAGGGGTCGAATCTCGTCGGGACGATCTACCAGCCGATCGTCGTGGTGAATGACGTCTCCTTGGCTGATTCGCGGCGTTTCAATGGTTTTCGTTCCGGTATCGCCGAAGCTTTGAAGCACGCCTTTATCGCTGACGAGTCGCTTCTTCGCTTGCTTGGAGAGCAGGCCGATAAGATACTCGGCGGTGACATCGGACTGCTGGCTGACGTCGTGACTCGCTCCGTGGAGATCAAGGCGCAGATCGTTGCTGCCGACGAGCGTGAACAAGGCGAACGTATCTATTTGAATTATGGCCATACCTTCGCCCACGCTTTTGAGAACTTGTTGGAGGCCGGTCCGGATCGTCATGGCGAGGCAGTTTCCCTTGGGATGATGGCTGCGGCGCATCTGGCTTTTGAGCAAGGACGAATCGGAAGTGACCTTGTCGAACTCCACCGCAGGGTGTTGAATCTTTATGGACTGCCGACCTCCGCTAAGTTTCCACTCCCTGAGATGCACCAAGCTTGGCTACACGACAAGAAGTATCGCGGCGGGGTGAGATTTGTGGTCCTAAACGGAATTGGGCGCCCCGAAGGCGGCGTTGCGGTCTCAAACGAAGTTCTCGGGGCGGTATTGGCAGACTTGGCTGGCTAGCCGTGCTAGGAAATCGGTGTCTTACTGCCACTTAGCCGTGGGCATCTCTCGATGCTGGCGGTTCTCGAGAGCCGAGCTTCCCGGGGGGAATCTCGAGGTATCGAGCTCTGACCGGTGACAATGAGCCGTGTTCTTTTAGATATGGGCGCTTCTGAATCACTGCGATCGTACCGGGCGGCGCTTCAAGCCGCCCATGACAGGAAAAATCTGCCTGCCGAGACTTGGGGTAATGCCTGTAGAGGTATGGGCCAAAAGCACTCTTGGTCTTCTCCGGCGGTCCGGACACTCCTTGGAGAGGTGTGCCAAAAGATGCCTAGCTTTGCTGTGTTCTGGCGTGGGCCACGGTGTTTATTGATTTGAAGTCCCCTCGGGAGGCGTGATTGGCCGCTGCTGGATCTACCCCTCGGGGGACTCTCATGAGGTTGGCGGCGAGAGTCGTGTCTTGAGCATTTGGTGGAAGAGGAGCAGATTCGTCCCGGCAAGTGTTACCACGGTAATGCCAACGAGAAGCAGCGTTGTCCGGTATCCGAGATAAGCAAGCGATGTTCCGATGAGCACCGGAGTGATCATTGATGCGGCGCTTGTCGCGGTGAACAGTGCCGCATTCGCCTTGGCGATCTTATGGGCAGGCGTTTCTCTAGCAACCAGGGAAATTGCCAGGGGAAACATCAGTCCGTGAGAAGTTCCTAGGACCATCATTGCCACAAAGAGAGTTGTCGGGTCGTGGCCGAGTGCCAATGCAACGAGGCCCACAATCATTGGCAACGCACCGAAATTTAGCAGTAATCGGGTTCTGGGTTGGTGAGCTCTCCATACCAGTGCTAGTCGAACTACAACCGCGGCACCGAAGAAGACGGTGAAAGCGAGTTGCATGGTGGCAGTCGACGTCCCGTAAAGCGCGTGCCCAATCAGTACGCCAAAAGTAATGACGGTTACGAATGGAATCTGATTTATCAATTGTGCAACGATCGCGATGCGCAGGGGATAAGGACCATCAAGGCGCGTGGTCGGCTCTGAAGCGGAGTTGGTCGGCTTCACTGGGACACTGTGGCGCGCGACGAATGCGAAAAGCACCATGCTAGCCAAGGCGCAAGGCACGAATATAAGTAGCGCAACGGGTAATGAATCTCCATTGGCGCGAAGCGCAAGAGACTCCAGTAGGGGACCGATCGCGAGGCTTCCGGTTAACGCGACGGTAAAGGCCGCTAAAGCCCGGTCTTGGCTGATGCCCCTAAGACGCCCGGCGACGGTAGTCAAGCTCGGCATCACAAGTCCGCTAGCGAGACCAAGAAAGATCGTGGAGGCAAAGTAGGTGGGTATTGAGCGACCCACGCTGAGTACGATGATTGCTAAAGTTATCGCGCTCAGTCCAAAGAAAAGGCTACGGTTGAGGCGGTGCCGCGGCCCACGAACGACAAGCGCTAGGTTCGCAAGTATCGTTATGACGCCCCCCACGGACACCGCAGTGCCGATCTCCGGAGTCGTAAGGGACAGAATGTTGCGACCGAAGGGAGCGTACGAAGTCTGTAACGCGTTCTCGCTCATGCGATAAAGCGCCGCCATGGCAAGGAAAGCGAGTAGCGGCGCAAGCTTGCGCCGGTTTGCGGTGGGGCCACTTTTGTGTCTAGGTCCCGCCATCACGTGTTACACACTTTGGCTGGTAGCCAACAGGAGTGGACCTGCGCGATGCCAGCGAAGTCGGGAGTCGGTGTCGTCGAGGTTGCGTAAATTATTTGATAATTGCCGAAGGCGGCATCGGCTCTCATAATGTAGCGAGGAGATATTGTTGAGGGCAAACCTTGCCGGTCTCATTTGTTAGGGCCCAGCTCATGGAACGTGCCGCCCTTGGGAAGTACTCGATGGCGAGGCGTTTTTCCAACTGGGCCCAGATGCGACGGCGGGGGGTCGCGATTTGGGCGCCCGAGAGGGACAAAGACAGCACAGCATGGCTACGGAGTCGGTCGTGCTTGTTGGTGCTTTCCATGAGCCGGCAATGGCTCAAGTGGATCCTAGATACCTTGGGTTGATCGACCGTGGCATCGGGCCCTTGATGCGGGTCCCATTGTTACTCTCTTCCCACGCGTGCGCGAGGATGCCGACGCTGCGGGCCAGTGCAAAGACGCCGCGGGCCAATGGAGCCGGAAAGCCCAGTTCAGCGTAGATGATGGCGGTGGCACCATCGACATTCATTGGAATCGCCCGAGTTCGACCCTGCGAGAGGATAGCTTCGATCTCCTTGCCGATGCGCAGGTAACGACCGCCAACCGCGCCTTCGGCGATCGCCGCGTCAACTAAGCCCAGGAGGGGGTCTCGCCGGGGATCATAGGCATGGAAACGATGCCCGAAGCCGGGTATGTATTTTGTGCGCAACCTCCAAGCGTCGACCACCTTTTGCGCCGCTTCACCCGCCGTTACACCTGAATCTTCCAGTTCCCGGATCTCATATAGTAGTTCCACGCATTGTTGTCCCGCTCCACCATGGACGTCGCCCAAAAGGTTTACGCCTGTTGCCATGGCGCTGTTGAGTCCAATTCCGCAGGTAGCGGCCATCCGCGCCGCGGCAATTGATGGAGCTTGAGGACCATGATCGACCGATGCAACCAAGGCGGCCTCAAAGAGTCGGCTTTGAGAATCTGTGGGTGTTGTTCCCATCGCCATGAGCCAAATTACCGAGACGAAATCCCAATCGAGGATCAACTCGCTAATTTCGTGTCCGCGCAAGCGAATTCTCCCGGGCCTAATGTCTGAGATTCCTGTAGCCCACCAATTCTCGAGTTCGCTCTTGAGGATCGTGTCATCGTTCATAGTGGGAGTCTCCTTTTCATATGAGTTGTCATGCCTATCTATGGATGACTGGCGTCCCCATCGCGGATGTTGGCAAGGATTTCCTTGTTGTGCTGACCCAAAAGTGGCGGCGGCGTCGTGGCGTGAAGAGCCTCTCCATTGATTAGCACGCCGTTGCCGCTAACCGTGAGAGTGCGTTCTGGATCTCCCGGGAACTCCAGCTCCGTGAAGAAGCCCCGTTCGGTGAGCTGCTCCAGTTTTACCATCTCGGGGACGGTCAAGATACGCGCTGCGGGGACCCCATTGCTGGAGAGGAGCTCTTCCCACTCGATCGCTGACTTCGCCGCGAGACCCGCCGTCACTTCTGCGTTGAGGGCATCGCGGTTCTTCTTGCGATTCTCCGCACTAATGAAGCGCGCATCGCCAACGATCTCTTGGCGCCCAATTAGTCTCGCGAGCGTTTCGAACTGCTCCTGTCTGTTGGCCGCGATATTGAGCATTCCCGATCTTGTCGGGAATGCTCCAGAGGGTGCTGCGGTGGCATTGTCGTTGCCCATCGGGCTGGGAGGTTGTCCGGTAATGAGGTAGTTCGAGACAGCCCATCCCATCGCCGACACCGAGGCTTCAAGCATGGAGACGTCTAGGAAGGCACCCTCGCCGGACGATGCCCGTCCTACCAGTGCCGCCGATATCGCCATGGCCGCCGCAAGACCGCCGATGGTATCGCAGACGGGAAATCCAGCTCGCAAAGGGGCAACTTCATCATTTCCCGTGACGCTCATCATTCCAGCGAGGCCCTGGATAATCTGGTCATAGGCTGGTCGCGAACTCATGGGACCGGTTTGACCAAATCCGGAGATGGCGCAGTAGATGAGCCTTGGGTTGATGACACGAAGTTCCTCCCATGGGAAGCCGAGCCTGCGTAGCACCCCGGGTCGAAAGTTCTCCAAGAGCACGTCGGCTTCGGCGACAAGACGTCGGAAGCTTGCTTTGTCGCCGGGAGCTTTGAGATCTAGCGTGACCGACTTCTTGCCGGCATTTTGGGCGAGGAATGAAGCACCGCGGTTGGTGGCATTTAGTTCGGGGTCGGCGCCAAGCTGTCGAGCGAGATCGCCGCTTCCTGGTATTTCGATCTTGATTACGTCCGCACCGAAGAGAAGTAGTTGATAACTGCAGTACGGGCCAGCCAGCACGTTGGTCAAATCAAGTACGCGTACTCCTTTGAGCGGCGCCTGGGTCATGCGTTCTCTCCTTTTTGCGGTCGTGGAAATAGGGACGTCGCAGCAGAGCCCTCCTCCGGCGCTTGCTGGTGCAATGTTGCCGCTGCTTTGGTTAGCTCG
>JAKASN010000128.1 GCA_021819025.1 Actinomycetes bacterium
TTGTCTAGCGTTTGAGCAACGGTCGCCGAGGTAGGTCGCCAGTTCGCCATTACCGGGACCACCGGGTAGCGCCGGAAGAACCGATACGGCGGTATGAAAGCCAATGATGCCAAGACGCTCAAGGAACTCGAGAATGAGAACAGCCGACTGAAGATCATCGTCGCCGACTTGAGCTTGGATGTGGCAATGCTCAAGAAGATCGCCTCGGGAAACTTCTAACCCCGCACCGAATCATCGCAGTTGGGTGACACCGCTAAAGACGATCCCGTCGTTGGCGGTACGGGGCACGGCTCGCTTGAGGTTACTCACGCCATTGGTGGGGATCGCTCCTCGTCACCATCCAAGGCCGTTGTCTTTGGAAGCTCAGCGCCTCATGACATGGTGAAATCATACTTCGAGAACCAACAAGTGCTGAACGAATTCGCGTGACAACCACGCCATTTGTGAGGATCGGGGTCGGCTGAAGCCTTACTTGCGACAGGATTAGCGTTCGCTACGCTGAAAGATCTTTTGCTCGGGCTCTCACGGTGGCGGCTAAGAAAGAGAGCATATTCCAAAGACGTGAGTAGGCCTTCCAACCGCAAGAAGCTGGATTCGAAAGACCGAGCCGGCCAAGGGTTCCCTCGCTAATTGCTCGGCGTCAAGGCCATCACGGGCGGAGCAGACGTAGAGTTCGTCCAACGCCGCGCCGCCAAAAGTGATCCCCGTAGGTTGAGAAACCGGCAGAGCAACGCTTTGGAGAATCTCGCCGCGGGAATCAAAGCGGATCACCTTGCCACCGCCCCACATGGATATCCACAGGTAACCTTGGGCATCGATTACCAGGCCGTCGGGTTCACCCAGGCTCTCTGGGATCTCAAAGACTGTTCTGGGGCGTGATAGTCGGCCGTCCGCGACATCGACGGCATAGGATTTGACGCTCCTTGTCGGACTATCGATGTGATAGAGAACCGAGCCGTCATCGGAAAAGTCCAAGCCGTTGGACACCACAAGAGAATCAAGAACTGTCCTCAGCACGCCATCAGAGCTAAGGCAATAAAGCGCGCCCAACGGCTCTCGCTCGGAGAGATCCATGGTTCCGACGTAGAACCGCCCGTAGGGATCGACGCGCCCGTCGTTAAAGCGCACGCGCCGACCCGAAAATATCTCGTTGCATACCAAACGTGGCGCACCGGCGATGTCGCTTTGAATGATCCGGTTACCAGCGGCAAAGATGAGCCCTTCACTTGCCAGAGCGACGCAGCCCACGCTTGCGCCAGCATTAAAGCTCGCGTCAGTCCCGTTGCTGGGATCGTATCGATGAACCACCTTTCCGACAATGTCGACCCAATAAAGTACCTCATCCACCGGATCCCAGACCGGAGTCTCTCCCAAGATCGCATCACAAACTAACGCGACCTCCAAGCGTTCGTTCAATCTTTCACCTTCCCGGGCTCAGCTCGAGGGAGCGATAGTCAAAGTTTGCGTCCAGGTGTAAAAATCCGCTGCTGCTTTGCCCTGTTCGCGGGGTCCGTAACTCGACTCTTTCACACCTCCAAAAGGCGCATAGAAATCCACGCCCGAGGTTGGGGCATTCACGCGCACCAACCCAGTATCGAGCCTCGAGGTGACATCGAGGGCACGATCAAGATCTCTGGTAAAAACCGCTGAAACTAGTCCGTACTTCACTCCGTTAGCTATCGCGACAGCCTCCTCGACGCTCTTTGCCTCTTGCAGCACAGCGAAGGGCCCAAATATCTCTTCTTGGGCAACCCGGGTGTTAGCATCCACTCCCTCCACGAGGGTCGCAGGGGCAAAGTATCCCTCGGCGTCGAGTCCGCTGCCACCTACCACAACCCTGCCACCGAGACCCTCGACCTCCCGGGCGCCCTTGAGCACCGCATCCATCGCCGTGGCTGAGATGACCGGCCCGATCACAGTATCTCGAGAGTTGGGATCTCCGACAACCAGCGAGGCAATCGCCTCGCGCAGCGCCTCGGTAAAGCGACGTTGCTCTCCTACCACAATTACCCGCGAAGTCGCGGTACACTTTTGGCCGGAGAACCCCATCGCGGCGCGGGCAATCACCCCTGCCGCGGTCTCGAAGTTGGCATCTTCAAGCACAATGGAAGGATTCTGTCCCCCCATCTCGGCCTGAACGGGTACACCGCGGCCCGCCGCGGCCTTGATCACCGAGCGGCCTACGTAGGCGGAGCCGGTGAAACTCACCGCATCCACGCTAGCAATGAGCGCTTCGCCAGCTATTTGATTGCCGGTCACCAATCCAAAGCAACCTTTGGGCAAAAATGGAGCGAAGATCTCCTCAAGAATCATGGCCACCCCGGTCGCCGCAGGGGCGGGCTTGCAAATCACCGCATTGCCGTAGGCAAGGGCCGGCGCCGCTTTCCAGAGCGGGATCGCCACGGGGAAGTTCCATGGGGTGATGATCCCTACCACACCATGCGGGCGGCGGCGAGCTACCAAAAGGCTGCCCTTTATTGCTGCAGGTAGCGAGTCTCCGTCGGGATCTAGAGCCGCCTGGGCAAAGTAGCGGAGGATCGATACGCCGCGCGCGGTCTCTCCCTCCATCTCCAATCGCGGTTTACCGACCTCGCGTATCGCGAGATCGGTAATTTCACTGGCACGAGATGCCAGGGCCTCGCTCGCATGATGAAGTGCATCGGCCCTTGCCATCGCGCCCATCGCCCACCACTCGCGCTGAGCACCTCGGGCACGCTCGACCGCACTTGAGACGCCTTGGGCACTTGTGTCTTCAAACGACACAATGACGTCGTTGGGTTGGAACGGTGAAACGCTCAATATGAGACCCATTGATCTACCTCCTAAATTTGCTCGGATGTGCCGAGCTTGCAACGTCTGAGCCGAAACTTCCTGCTGAGACAGTCGATCACTTGCTCACCCCAAGAGTCGAGCCCGCAATCAAGTACACCAAAATCACCTGAAGCGCGCTAACACACGCTCCCGTCATGAGAACGGGAGCGCTCACTGCCTCCTTGAGGAAAGCGCGCCCAGTCCGACGGTAATCTCAACGGTCTTGCCTGCTCCTAGAGAAAGAGCAACCCGTTGAGCAAGTCGTCCCAGATCGGAATCAACTGCAATACCATTACGCATATCACCGCCGCACATACCATGGCAAGCGCCAGGTTCAGATACTCAAGCTGCCGAATTTAATAGGCCCCGGACCCACCACAAAGCGCTCCGCGGCAGTCTTGCCGAATCCTAATGGTCCCATCGACGGCACGGATTCACCAGACACAATCTAGAGACCTAACCCATGAACAGCCTTAGAACACGTTAAGGATTCTTGCCTTGCTCTAAGTTTTATGTCGCCTTCCGAAATCTCGGGGCCGTATGCCGGATCCTATCAGTCATGCTCGGCTTTCCCTTAAACACATCCAGCACATCAACTCAATCACGCGATCAATGCATCCAGTGCAATCTCATGCATTACGTCCGTGACGGATTCCAGTTCATCGTCGGACATGTACGTCTGCTCGCCAGACGGACTCCCCCGGAGTCCATCGCTCACGGCGAGTATGCAAGCGGCCTCGACACTGCCGATTCCCCTTTGCGACGCGCGCAGCGCTAGATGAAACAAGGCAGCAGACTCCATTTCCACCGCTAATAATCCTTGTGCCCGCCATGCGCCCGTCGTAACAGCATTCAAGTGAGGTTCTACATCCACGGTAACAACTGGGCCTAAATGAAACCGACCACGTCTCGCTTTAGCTGCAGCCAAAAGGTTCGATGTCAGGCGGAAATCGGGTACTGCGGCATACGGTGCACCAGCCGCCATCGACGCGGTTGTCCCGTCACCGGGGGCGCTCCCCGTGACCACGATTAGATCGCCATTGTGGACGCCTTCCCCAAAGGCACTGCAGGTCCCTATGCGTACAATCCTTCTTACGCCATATCCAATGAGTTCCTCACCAACCATAGCCATGCTCGGACAACCCATGCCGCTAGACTGGACACTGACCATTACACCTTTGTACTTCCCCGTATATCCCAAAAGACCACGGTGGTCAGTGATCAGTTCGGCGGCGTCAAGTCTCCCGGCCAGTCGGCCAATCCTCCCAGGATCCCCCGCCACAAGTACCTTCGCGGCATATGCACCCTCAGGTGCCCTTAAGTAGATTGCCATGAAACCACACCTTTCAATTTCAAACGAACGCTCATAATAAAACCCAGCATGTAATTACAGCAGCTCTTCCTCGTATTGAACCGGTCTGAGAGAAAGATGATTCTCTCTCACCTGGATGCCCCTAAGGTCAGACCTGACACCAAATAACGTTGGAAAAGCACGTATACGCCGGCCGCCGGAATTGTGCTCAAGAGTGAACCCGCCATCAGCCCAGGAATGCTCACCAACCTCGACGACGCAAGCACACCAAGTCCGACCGTGAACGTTCGCACATTCGGCTCCTGCAAAAACAGAAGTCCAATGAGCAAATCGTTCCAAATAGGAATGAACTGCAACACCACAACGGTTGCCAACGCCGGTTTTGCCATTGGCAGAGCAATTCTTCGAAATACCCCGCCATAACTAAGGCCGTCGCAAAGGCCCGCGTCGATCAACTCATCCGGCATGCCTCGAAAGTACGTCGTCATCAAAAATGTTGCAAAGGGGGTGCCCACCGCAACGTAGACAAGAATCGCACCAGCATAACTGTTGATCAGGTGAACTTTAGCGAAATTGACATACTCCGGAATGATGATGGACTGCACAGGAATCATCATCGCGCCCACAATTCCCAAAAGCGCAACACTATGACCTCGAAATTTCGCCTTTGAAAGAGCAAATCCGGCTGAAGTCGCGACGATAAGAATCAAGATAATTGCAACCACACAGATCATCAGCGAGTTCCCCATCTCCCTAACTACCGGCACGGTCTCGAACAGATTGATCCAGCTTGAGAGCGAAAAGCCAGCGCCGAGGGAATATTGAGTTTGCGAACGAAAGGAGGTCACTGCCATAAAATAAAAGGGGTACATGATGACAATGGACACGATCCCCAGAATCACAAAGACTAGAACCCTTGAAGGAGATACCAGGATACCCTTGAATATTTTAACCTTACTCACCTACGGTCACCTCCCATCCGCTATTGCCACCAGCCATGCAATAAATCTTCTCCAGTGAATGGAGAGCAATTAACTGGCCATGCGACTTCAACATCTGCTCACGTATTGCCGCTATCGCAGTTGTTGACCTCATTCTGAGAGGCCGAGTAAGCGAAGCTGAGCGAGACTCACACCTGCAAGTATTACAAACAAAACAATGCCGAGCATTGCGCCAACGCCAAATGCTCCCGTACCAAACGCTTGTTGATAAATGAAAAACTCGATGGTGGTCGTTCCATAATCTGGGCCACCGCTTGTCATTGTAAAAATGAGCGAAAACAAGGCTGAAAACGCACTGATAGCTGTTATGACAAACGTGAACACGAAATACCGTCTAAGAAGAGGAATAGTTAGTCGCGTAAAACTCTGCCACCAAGAAGCCCCATCCAGCTTTGCAGCCTCGTATATCGCGGGATCGACCGTCGCCATTCCAGTGACGAATATCAGCGTATTCACTCCAACTAGCGAGTAGACGAATGTGATCGCAACCGCGATCAACGCACTTGTAGGACTTCCCAGCCAGTTGTGCTCCAGAAAATGGAGCCCAACGCCGCCCAAGAGACGATTGATCATCCCTTTTTCGGCGAACGCTTGAATTCCAACAACTCCGAGGACAACCCATGAAACAGCTGTGGGTATTATTATTGCCGCTCTAAATACTCGCCAGCCGTAGACTTTTTCATTCAACAATGCAGCAAGAGTTACCCCGCATATCAAAGTCACAGGTACCGCCAGCAGCAAGATGGCATTGTTTTCTAGAACCCTCCAAAACAACGGATTCTTAAACATCGTCACATACGTGCTTGGACCGAGCCAATGCGAGGAGATACCGTTCCAATCGGTCATCGAGTAATAGATTGCTTCGCCTATCGGCACAAGGAGAAGAACCGCCACAACCACTGCAGCAGGCATGACAAGCAACAAGCCGGTCCTACCGCGATCGCGATAAAAGCCTCTTGAACTTCCCAAATCAGGCAACGGAACAGTACGTGCTGCTGACTGCCCGCTCCTTGACGCAACTGCGGTCATACTTTTAAACCACGCAATTCATTCCTCCCACTCTCACCTCAACCTTAGGTAGGCTTAATCGAACGGACATTGCCCTCACA
>JAKASN010000129.1 GCA_021819025.1 Actinomycetes bacterium
TGGCAGTTTCATCTCAAAAGAGAGCATCATTCAACGGGTGTTAGGCTAGTTACCAGGGCTCAATTATCTACGCTCATAGTAAATGACCTGGCGAAATACCTAGAAGAAGCTAAGGAGCGATCAGTAAAGCCTGAGAACTTGAGAGAAGATATCGAGGCTTACGGTTCGCTTTTCTAATTTCCGCGTGCACTTGGATAGCGGGTAAATTGGAAAATAATTCCAGCATAATCTGGGCTTTCGGAGGCGAGATGGCGATAGAAGAAACGCGCAAGGTCTCGAGGATCTAAATTTGGATTTGCGAGCCCATCATTCGCCCGGCTGTTGTCGTGTCCGCCCCATAGGGCTCGCGTTGCCTCGCAACCAAGCTTGTGCTCTGCGCCCGACCGAGCCGAAAGCGGTGGAATGCTTTGCCCTGGATCCTCACGCCGCTAGGGCCATTGGCACCCTATCGACCTCGATCGCGCACCTGCTATCGGCTCGAGGCGCCTGATAGGTGCTTCATCGACCACTGATGCCCGGTTGTGTACTGAAGTCTCACTCACGCGCCTCGGCGGCGCCGGAATGGAGCAAGGTAGCCGATGCTCGAGACGATAAATGGTACCGGGTAGTTGATAGCAACCTTCACCCAAACTGAAAGGTCAACTTTGCCACTTGCGATGACAGAGCCCTCGTTTGCCCTGATCGCAATGTGCCGACAACTGCCGATACCGCGAGGGCCGTGCGCGCGGTATAACCACGCAAGATCAGCCCGCAAGCAGCAATCGG
Source organism: Actinomycetes bacterium (assembly GCA_021819025.1). GTDB lineage: Bacteria > Actinomycetota > Acidimicrobiia > Acidimicrobiales > Acidimicrobiaceae > Acidithrix. The sequence goes on from JAKASN010000129.1 coordinate 766, forward strand.
GGACGACCATGGCGGAACCTCTCTATTTTTGCTTTGCATGGCCCCTCGTCTTCCTGTGATCCCCTCGCTATAGCACTAGTCGCGTGATCAAGATCGCTCGCTCGGTCCTCCTCGTCGTCGGGGACGAGATCGTAACTTTCGCTGCGCATATCGTTGATGCTGATTCCCCTCTCAAGTAGAACCCTTTCGCCCGCTGGCATGAAGTTCTCAGAACCACACAGGATTGGGGATACGGGCGGGCCTGACCGGTTCCGGGCCCCCACCGTTTACTCAGATACTCGGGATCGACATGCCCGATCGCTCCGCCCCATGCCGGGTTTGGCCTGCTCAGTACGTGCTCGATGCCTGCGTAGGGGGAGTCGTCGAGACGGTCGAGCTCCTCTCGGAGGATCATCGCTTCGACACTGCGGTCGCCATATGCCATGGTTATCAGATGCCCGGCGTTGTTGGCGATGAGCTGAAGGACGCCGCTTCCCGCGCCGACGAACAGATAGTGGCGAAACTCCCCAGGCGGAGCGTAGCGCCGTCCTCGCGGTCGGGCGACCTCGAGTACCTCGCCGACCTTGACCGTGTTGACCAGCCAGGCGGACATCCGTCCATCTGGCACCTTCTGGACCGTGATGCGAAGCCCGGGATCCCAGCCCCGTACCGAGATGAGCGAACACTCGCGGCGGACGGTCTGGCCGGCGATGTCCTTCTCGATGGTGACGAATTGTCCGGCCTGGTAGTGGAACACCACGCTCAGGTCGCAGGAGACATCGAGCCACAGGCTGACTGCGTCGGCGGTCTCCTGGCGGCGGCCGATGATTCGCAATGGATAGGTGCTCATTTCTCTCTTTGGATGTAATTTGATCTCGCCGTCAAGGCTTCTTTGAACGGGTTCGGTCTGGTTAGCTCTCCGACACCGTCGGCGTGGGTGTGCCGCCGAGGCGCCGGTGCGCATTGATAACCCAATTGCCCTTTACCGGGCACTCCACCTTGCGGTGCTTTGGACATACCTTTCCCAGCGCCTTGGGGCACTCTGCGCAAGTGGCTCGCGGCAGTTTGGAAACAAATTCTCGCTCAAACGGCGCTCGAAGGGCATTGTACATTTCGGTGTCCGTCAGGGTCCTCCTTGTTGATGGGGTGTGCGTTAGATGTATGCACCAGATTCAGAACTTCGTTGCGCCGACGAGGAATCGTCATATGTTTCTGATTTAGAATTCGCGATGTTGTGCATATTAAGCCGAGGCTAAATGAACGAGACCCCTCCCAACCTGGAGGCCAGTGCCAAGAGTGCCCTAACTCCTATACCTACTGCTACGATCCTCATCGCAGGAGCCAGCGGGGCGATTGGACGCCAGCTGATACCGCTACTCAGCGGCTATCCGGTCCTTGGCTTGACGCGGTCGCATCCGACGCTCATCGAAGACCTTGGAGCCAGGGCCGCAATAGTCGATGTCTATGACCGCGAACCACTGATGCGAATCCTCAAGGCGGCAAAGCCCGAGATCGTCATAAACTTGCTCACCGACCTCTCCAATCGCGACTTCGACGCCAACAACCGCATCCGCCGCGTGGGAACCAAGAATCTCGTCGAGGCGGCGGTGGCGTGTGGGGTGCGCAGGCTGGTGGTGGCGAGCGTTGCCTTCGACTTGCCGCCGGCGGCCGCCGATGCCCTCGCCGCGATGGAAGAGACGTCACTCGAGTCGGGTCTCGACGTCGAAATCCTACGTTTTGGCCTGCTTTGGGGACCCGGAACGTGGTATTGCGAGCCAGCTGCCGAATCCGGCTACATCCACGTTCACGACGCCGCAAAGGCAGTACGCAACGCGGCTTTAGCGACGCATTGATCGACTTGAGCTTGAATTTCACGATCTGATGATTCGGATTTCGTATTTGTCCATGTGAATTTCGTTGGGTAGAAATAGCACTGACGCACAGAGGTAACCTACACATCCCAACACGCCGCTACCCCAGCCTCTAACTCAACTCCGGATCCAGCGCCGCACGCGCTGGCGCCTGCATCTCGATCTTGGTCCCAGAACTGCTGTGTGCCAAGTTCCCATCGAGACAAACCCTGGCCTACCGCGCCACGCTGGTGGGGGAGGAGGGGGATCGCCACTTCGGCGATCCGAGAGCAGTCTTCGACGTCAACTGCGACATGGGCTACCAGGCGTCTTGTTGCACCGCGCCCGAGCTTGTCCGGGTTAATGGTGGTTTTTTTCCTCAAAAAGCGCGCGCCCGACCAAAAAATCCCCATCGGCTCCGCCCACCCAATCCCCGCTGGCAAAGACGGGAGAACCGACAAAACCACCACCGCGCCGAATCGCCTCGAAGTTCGCGCTCCCCATCGCAGCATCCGCTACGCGCGCGATGTCATCGGGTACCGCCTCGGGTGCCGCCATCTTCTACGCCCAGGTAAAAGCTCTCGCCGCCGGCAACCCCGCTGGCCGGTTCCCCCGGTCCATGGCTCGTGCCCTCACGTAAGAACACCCCTAGATGGACATCTCGATCGAGCTTGTAGATGTATTAGCGCTCCGACGTTGCTTTGTGGAGCGCATCAGCCGGGCCGTCAGATAGGAGACACCCAGGTATCGACCCAAGGTAGTAGCTGCGATTCCGCGCCCGTCGTTGGACATCGGATAGGCTGCGAGATACCACTTGGCGAGAGACTTTGCTCTTGGGAAAGATCGTTCGCGAGGTTGCCGATGTCTGGCGGTGACAGGACTTGTACTCCAAAAGAGGCACCTGTTTCTCGGTATCCCGGCCACGAGTTGATCGTACCAAGCCGGACTCGTTGCCAAGGCGTTTCGCACCCTGGAGTCCCTTCTTGCATCGCCTTTGGTTAAGGTGCTCGTTGCAAGCGGACTCAGTAGAGAGGCGTTACACGAAACCGGGGAGATCCACCGGCACACCCTGCTTCGAAGGTGTGCTCGCTTGCCGACGAGCCCCGAACCGGCTCCTCGGGTCAGTTGACTTGCGAATCTTTATCGATATCTCTCGAAAAGCTACTCACGGTTTGATTCGCCGCGTGCTCGTGCCGATAGTTGAGCGCATCGCTGTCAAAGCTATCTTGCTCGCCAGAGATTTGGATCTTCACGAGATCCTTCGCGTTCGACCCTCCAATTCACCCTGGGGTGTAACCCGTCGATGGCGAATCACCCTTCGCGCGAACTTCCTTGGTGGAAAAGACCCTCAGTTGCGAAGCTGGCGCAAAGTTGTCAGGGATTCGAAGTTGAACTTCAGCCGATTTGAAATGACAAATACACCAGCAGAAGCGTGCCTGCAAGGGCGATCAAAGCGCCGAGCCCGAGGGTAAAGGTGCTCTTGTGCACCTCGGGCGTGGTCGGTGACTCGATCTGAATTTCGATCTGGCGGAATCGGATTGTAGCCGAGACGATCGTAATGACGCCGACGGCGATCAAGATGAGCCCGATGGCCTGGGCGCCACCACCGCCGGCAACTGGAGAACTCTGATGCAGTGCGAGGCGGAGGTAGTTGAGAAAAAGAGTGAACTTCTCCACCAAGAAACCGAAAGCCATAATGGCGATTCCGGTGCGGATCCACGCGAGCAAGGTGCGCTCATTTGCCGAGTGATCCGAATAGTGTTCCAGCATGTTAGTTCAGTTTCTCCGAGTCTCTAGCATCACCGGACGATGTTCAACTGCAATTCCAGGTATCTTGGCCGAAGCGGTGTGAGCTGCTGGGCTTCAGTATATGACAACATCTCTCTGATGACGTGAAGGCGGGCTTCTCCCTCGCTGGAGTCCGAGTTCGGCCAGCCCAGCGGATGGGAATTTCGCAACGCTGCTTTTGCTGAGAGCATGATGGCCGTTGCGTCACAAGTTATTGTGGAGGTGGCGCGGGAATCGAGATTCCTTGGCATTACTGCACTGAGACCTGCCCACCAAAAATCTCGCGCCACACCAGATGATTGGCTGTGCCGCAGCATAAGAGGTAGCGTAAAAAGGGCACCCACTCTTGCCTCGGAGGGATGCACTGGCCCGGCTTGGCAGCAGGCAACTTCAATGACGCCAACTCTTGTGAGGTGCCGCTACCGCAACGGTGATCGCGGCTGTTATCACCGTGTGACTTGCTCAGCCCGAGCGAGTTGTGCTTGGATGCTTTCTTGGGGCTATCGGCCCGCTTTGGCTATATGGTACTTGGCGACGACGCTAGAGGCGGGGACTGTTGGGAACGAGATTCCCGCGCCAGCGGCGGGGCGTTGCCTTGCCAACAATGGGGATAGCCTTGGGCCGTCTTGCTTTGCTGAGAGTTGATCGCCGAACGCCTAGTGCTTGATTAAGCACTCAGCCACCAAGTGCGGTGATGCCCCCGAGGACGCCCCCAGTTGACATATCGGCGGCTCCTGAGAAAGATCCCCATGCCGGAGTGGTAATGGCCAGCACACCCGTGGACTCTTGCGGGTGCGACGCCTCCGGCAGGGTCTATTTGCAGCGAAGCGGGTTCGATGATCGATTACCGGTCGAGGCCGTGCCCATGAGTCTGGGTCGAGTTGCAATTCCTCCTCTGGCGAATTCCCGAGAAGGGTCACATTTTGCTGTCGGTGGAGGCGACGGGACCCTTGGAGAATCCGCCGCTAAAGGACTTTACAGACCGGTTAGTATTGGTCCATGCAAACGAGTAGTGGCGCCCGAGATCGGCTACTTGATACAGCGAGCGAACTCTTCTACAGTGAAGGCATCAACGCTACGGGGATCAACAGCATCGTGGCGCGTTCCGGAGTCTCCAAGCCGACTCTTTACGCGTACTTTCACTCCAAGGACGAGCTTATCGCTGCAGTGCTCGAACGGGCTGAGAGAGACAGGGCATCCTCGCTCGCCACCTGGGTGAATTCTTACCCCGGTAGTCCCCGCGATCGACTCCTGGCGGTCTTTGACTGGCTGGCGCAGCGCCATTCTGGCGGTGGGTGGCGCGGCTGCGCATTTGTAAATGCGGCCGCCGAGCTCGTGGATCCCCAACACCCGGCACGTGAGATCGCGCGCCGACAAAAGCGCTGGATGGGTAACTTTCTCGCCGACTTGGCCCGAGATGCCGGTATCGCTGACGCAGATCAGGTCGGGGCGGATTTGATGCTGCTGGTAGATGGCGCGAATGCGCGGATGGTTGTCGACGGTGATCTGAGAGCAGCAATGGACGCACGGCGTCTCGCGGCGTTGTGGCTCGACGCTAGAGAATCGCGCGGTCTGTGAGGGAGAGGTTAGTTGGCTCGCGTCGATCGCCAAAGCCCGGTCGCACCGGGGAGACGAGGGGTTTTGCCACCGCGCTCGGCCTGGCTCTCGGTCCCGCGGTAGCACTTGGCTTGGCGCGCTTTGCTTATGCACTGCTTCTTCCCGCGATGCGCGCGTCACTGCACTGGACGTTCTTTATCGCTGGGGCGATGAATGCTGCCAATGCGCTTGGCTATCTCGCCGGAGCGCTCCTAGTAGCTCGCATCGCTCGACGCTTG
>JAKASN010000130.1 GCA_021819025.1 Actinomycetes bacterium
AGATTTCCGAAGAGGAAGTGCGTAAGGTCCGCGGCAACGACATTGGCATGATCTTTCAAGATCCCATGACCTCGCTCAATCCCTGCATGACGATCGGAAACCAGATATCGGAGTCAGTTAGGCTCCACAAGGGCTACTCCAAGGACAAAGCGACGCAACGAACCCTCGAGGTACTCGAGCTAGTAGGGATGCCTAAGCCCCAAGAGCGCATCAATGACTATCCCCACCAACTCTCCGGGGGACTGCGCCAGAGAGTGATGATCGCTATGGCTTTGGCCTGTGAGCCCAAGCTCCTCATTGCTGACGAACCCACCACCGCCCTCGATGTGACGATCCAAGCACAAATCCTCGCCCTGCTAGACGAACTCAAGACCAAGCTCAACATGGCGATGTTACTCATCACCCATGATATGGGGGTCATCGCGGGCCGTGCCGACCGGGTGATTGTGATGTACGCTGGCGAAATAGTCGAAGAAGCCGCTACTCTGAAGATCTTTTCCGAAACCAACCATCCCTACACCGAAGCTCTCCTCGCTTCGATACCCAAGATGGACGGCTCCACGCTGCGCCTCTATTCCATACCCGGGCTCCCGCCGGATCTCACCAACCCTCCCTTAGGGTGTCGTTTTGCGGCTCGCTGTCGCCTTGCTGACGATCACTGTCGCAGTAGCCATCCGCCCACCACCGAACTCCCCGGCCATCGCTTCGCCTGCTTTCACCCGGTGGGCATCGAAGCCGCGAAAGTCAAGGTTATAACGCGCGATCCAGCGAGTGCGCAGAATATCTATCTCGCCTCGACCGCGCCGCCATTGATGGTCTTAGACCACGTCTCCAAGGAGTTTCTCGTTACCAAAGGCGCGATATTGCAGCGCAAGGCAGGGACGCTCAAAGCAGTAACCGATATCTCCCTGACCGTCTATGAGGGCGAAACACTGGGCATCGTGGGCGAATCGGGTTGCGGCAAATCCACCACCGGGGCGATGATGGTCGCCCTTGAAGCGGCGACTTCGGGAACCATCACCTTTGCTGGGGTGGATATGCAAAAGCTCAAGCGCAAGGAGCTTCGCCAGCGCCGCCGTGAGCTGCAGTTGATGTTTCAGGATCCTTATGCGTCCCTCGATCCGCGCATGCGAGTAGGTACGATCATACGCGAGCCGCTCGATATCAACCACGTCGGGACGCGCGCGGAACGAGACGCCAAGGTGGCCTCGTTACTCTCCGAAGTGGGCCTCTCGCCAAAGTCCGTCGAGCGTTATCCCCACGAATTTTCCGGGGGCCAGCGCCAGCGCATCGGCCTCGCTCGGGCCCTGGCTCTCAATCCGCGCCTCATCGTCGCGGACGAGCCAGTTTCGGCTTTGGATGTCTCGATTCGCTCCCAAGTACTCAACCTCATGAAGGACCTTCAGAAGGCTCATGGATTGACATACGTGGTGATCTCCCATGACCTCTCGGTAGTGCGCTTCCTGGCCGATCGCATTGGGGTGATGTACCTCGGAAAACTGGTTGAGATCGGCAATGGCTTCGATATCTACGAAAACCCCGCCCATCCCTATACCGCGGCACTTCTTGCCGCAGTTCCAGTCCCAGAACCGGAGATCGAAAAGAACAAGACCCGCAAAGTTATCGCCGGGGAACTTCCATCGGCGATTAATCCTCCTTCTGGTTGCCGTTTTAGGACCCGGTGCGAATTCGCTCAAAAGATCTGCGCCGAAATAGAGCCGCCTATGACGAGCTTTGGCGAAGTTCATCAAGCGGCCTGTCACTTCCCGCTCATCTCCCAAGTAGCGGTTGGCACCTCGGCATCGCCGGCGTAAGGGTGTGGATTTGGTCACACTACCTTTAGTGCATTAGTATTGTTTTGCTTTTCTGTAGCGGGGATCCTCGATGCGACAGGCGTTCCGAAAGAGCGCTTGTCGCATTTTGAGTTGTGCGCCATCGCGCTTTGGTGAGGTCTCTTTTCTCGCGCGGCCGGTCGCCTCGAGAGCTTTCAGTAGTAGATGCAGTTGGGCGCAGCTCCTTTGATAAGCAAGATTCTTCCCACTGAAGCCTCGATTGCGGGCCGCGACAGTTCTCCACTGGCAATCGCGCTAGAGACCGTCCCGAGCACCTCTTTGAAGAGCGCGCCTTCATTTGGCGAAAGTCCTGCGAACATCGCCATGTCGTTGCCGGCCGCGAAGGCATCGAGGGCGGCAACGCCAAGGTCAGGTTGGTAGTTAGAGATCGCGACGCTCTGCAGCGAGTCGGTCATGATCACACCGTTGAAGCCCAGCTGCTCGCGCAAGAGGCCAGTTACCACCGCCGTCGAGAGCGAGGTGGGAACGACATCTGACAGACCCGGCACGGTGGCATTGGAAACCATCACTGCCGCGGCTCCCGATTTGATCATTGCCTCAAACGGTAGCAGTCCCGAAGTCTTTAGCTCGGTGAATGAGAGCGTATGAGCAGAAGCCACGTCGGTATTGGCGCTGGCGCCGCCAAGGCCAGGAAAGTGTTTTAGTACCGGGATCACTCCAGCCTCCGATAAGCCCTTGGCAAAGGCCTGGGCGTATGCGGTGGCCACCGAGGCGTCTGAGGAGAACGACCGAGTCCCGTCGGGATCAGTCGCCGAGGGACCCGCTCCAGCATCGAGATCCACTACCGGTGCAAGATCCATGCCGATGCCAAGTGCGCGCATCTTTGTCCCCACGCCGGCCGCGAGAGCGCGCACCGCCGAGGTGGACATAGTAGCCGCCATTTCGCGAGGTGATGGGATCGAACCGATCAAGCTCGCGAGTCGTTGCACCGCACCGCCCTCTTCGTCGGTCATCATCATCGGAGCGACTCCGGGCGAAGCGGCGGAAATAACCGATGAGATCTCTGCGGCGAGGTTCCCTGGAGGGTTGTTCCCCATCAACACGATGCCGCCCACTCCCGCCTGGGCTGCGGCGATCGCCCCACTTAGATCCGAGACGCTTGCTGAGGTAATAAGCATTTCTGCTCCAAGGCGCGCCGGGGACCACAGCGCAAGGTTGTACACCGTGGCACAAGTGCGCGAGGTAGCAGGGGGCGGCAAAGTCGACCCTTGGGTGCTCACTGGCGGTGTCGCTAGCGAGCTCGTCGGCCCGGTCGTCGAGGTTGAGGTGCCACAAGCACCGGCTATCACCGCCAGAAGCGCCAAGGAGTGTCGGAATCTTGCCAAAATATCCTCCTCCACTGGCGAAAAGCGAACACTTTCACGCACAATGTTCCCACCGAGAATGAGACAATGCCCCCGAGGTGTCAAAATAGCAAGCACCTTCTCGCGAGCTCGGCGTCATCTTCAAGGCTAGCGCAGCCGCAACCATGGCAACAATGGAGCACCACCCAAGCAGCTAGTCAATGGCGCCTAGCTCCGGTCCCTGTCGTGATAGGTTTTTGACAGTGTCGCATAATTTTGGCCTTATCAGGAGAGTATCTTCATGGTGATCTGTGCAAATGAGTCGCCGTCGCATCTCGACAAGGCCGCGGTAATAGTGCCCGCATCTTCGCGCGTGCTCACCTATCGCGAGCTCGAGGCATCCTCGAATCAAATTGCCCGGCTCTTTGGCGACATGGGACTTCGCTATGGCGACAACGTCGCCATCTGCATTGAGAACCGAAGCGAACTTCTTGAAGTGGCTTGGGCAGCACAGCGTAGCGGGCTTTACTACTCGGTACTGAGCACTCGACTTCTCGACGGCGAGCTGGGCTACATTCTCAAAGATTGCGGAGCCAAGGTAGTAGTGGGTAGCGCGCAAACTGCGAATGCTCTTGGGGCTGCGCTAAAAGACAATCCCCAAATCGCCGATCGCTTTAGCGTTGATGCTGAAACCGAGGGCTGGCGCCACCTTTACCACGCGAGCCAAGGCTTTTCCACCCTGGAGATTCCTGGCGCGCTTGAGGGTTCTGACATGCTCTATTCATCAGGTACGACAGGGCGTCCCAAGGGTGTTAAAACTCCCCTCACTGGCGAGGCGTTCCCCGGCACCTCAGTGTTGGTGAAGCTTCTCGTCTCGCTCTATGGCTTCGATGAGGCGATGATCTATCTCTCCCCCGCACCCCTCTACCATGCCGCGCCGCTGCGGTTTTGCATGTCCACTCATCGCCTCGGTGGCACCGTGGTTGTCATGGATCACTTTGATCCGCTGGAATATCTCCAGCTCGCCCAAGACTATCACGTCACTCACTCTCAGCTCGTGCCCACGATGTTCATCAAGATGCTTAAACTCGACGCTTCGCTACGAGCCAAATATGACCTTAGTTCCATCAAAGCCGCCATCCACGCCGCCGCCCCATGCCCGATTCCTATCAAAAGAGAGATGCTGGAATGGTGGGGTCCGGTAATTCACGAGTACTACGCAGGTACCGAAGGCAACGGGTTTCTCGCCTGCTCCCCTACCGATTGGCTCGCCCATCCCGGTTCGGTGGGCAAATCCCTGGTAGGCGAAGTGCACATCCTCGACGAGGAGGGCCAAGAGGCGCCGGTGGGATCCGACGGAACGATCTACTTTGCCAACGGGGGAAAGTTCGAATACCACAACGACCGTGAAAAGACTCTCTCGGTTCATAACGATGCCGGGTGGAGTACCCTTGGCGATATTGGCCACCTTGACAAAGAGGGATTTCTCTATCTCACCGACCGCAAGTCGTTCATGATCATCTCGGGAGGGGTAAATATCTACCCCCAGGAGGCAGAGAGCGTTCTCATCACCCATCCCGCCGTTGCCGACGTGGCGGTGATCGGGGTACCGAACGACCTCTTTGGCGAAGAGGTCAAGGCTGTGGTGCAACTCATCGACCCGGCTATCGCCAGCGCTGAACTCGAAGCGGATCTCATCGCCTTCTGCCGATCCCAACTCGCCGACCTCAAGTGCCCCCGCTCGGTCGATTTCCGCGATGAGCTTCCCCGCATGCCAACCGGAAAGCTCTACAAACGTCTCCTTCGCGACGAGTATTGGGCAGGCCATACCAGTCGCATCATCTGACGCGACGTTTTCCACAAAGCGTGAAGGTCGTTATTGTGTTGCGATCTTCGCTCTTCTTTCAATGCAACACTCTCGGCCAAGGCATGCTAAGGATGGATTGACTTGGTGAGCTAAGAGGTATGCGCCACTAAGGGACTGGGAACAGGCACAAAGGTGGCAATGACATTGGAGTTCCAGCTACCAGTCTGGAAATTAAACGACCCTCCACACGTCACGATGACGAGGCGCTCGGGACCCGAAACCGAGAATATTTGCCCCGCGATCGTTGGCAGCGCAGTCTTGAGATAGCTTTGCAGCGAGACCGCGACGTAGGACTGCTGCTCTCCACTGGGACCATGGACAATAGCGATCGTACCTGGCACGACGTTCCAGATCTGACGCGCTGGACCATTTCCGTAGCCAGCCCAATCCACATGACCATCGAGGAGAATTGCTCCGTGGCCGGCCCCTGGCAGTCCTCCCCCGAACCACCATCCCCAACCATCCTGAATCGGCGGCACCCCGAGGACTCCGTTGGGGTCACCTTCAGGAGTGACTTTTACACTGGTTATTCCGATGGAAGGGATCGAAACCGACAAGGGCGTGAATGGCCTCACGCTGTGGGCGAGCAACTTCGATGGTGTCTTAGAAGTTACCGACAGAGCCAATTTCGGAGCGACCGAAAAACTCTTTACCTTCGGAGGTGTTGCGGGCGCGAACCAGCCAAGCAGCCCAGCAACGCCAAGTCCGACCACCACGAGGCTCGCTAGTAGAACCACTGCGCCAAGAGCCTTAGCGCTCTTATATCTCACCTTCGAGGCCATTTACGCTAAATACTCCCACTCCAAATCAAAGTCCTATTTGGACCTAGGTTTACACTCGCAAAAGTGCACGCTAAATATAGAGTCCGCCTAACCATGAAAGCTTTCGATGCCTTCCATGGTTAGGCAGATTCTTGGTAGACTCACGCGGTTCTTCTCCGGCGCACAATGCGACGCCCGGTTTCAATACCAATGAGCCCACTAAAGACGAGGAACATGTATAACCACCGCGACCCGAAGTGGCCCCCTGTTGGAACTGTGGAGGGCACCGCGACAGACGGCAATACTGGCGAAGGCGTAGTCGGGACTACAGAGGGAGCCGCTGGTGCCGCGGTCACTGTCAGATCGACCGATGATTGCACCGAGGTTGCTCCGTCGCCAGTATCTGAAACTGTAGCCGTAGATCGGAA
>JAKASN010000131.1 GCA_021819025.1 Actinomycetes bacterium
AGCAGCCTGGCCCGGACCTCCTCAGCAGCCGGACCGATCCGCGATACAAAGCGCGCCCCGTCCCCAGACAATCCCGCCATCGCGGAGTCCAACATGGTTGCAAGGACCCCGAGATCCCCACCGCCTCGGGCCTGGTCGGACAGCTTTTGGCTGATGGTGGCAACCCGCCTGCGCTTGGATGCTTCGCTGACCAAAGTGGCATAGTGGCCCGCTGAACTTGGAGTACCGCATTTGGCCTCGAGTATCTTTCTGACGCCCTCGGCCCCGCCGGCTTCTTCGAGCTTGTCCCGTACCCGCAGATCGGCCACCACGCTCAGCGTGTCATTGGGAAGCTCGTCCAGTACCCGCTCGCGCAAGACCTCATAGATTAGGCCCAGTCCAGGTCCCGCGAAATCACCGGGAGCAACGATGTCCGCCACCTCGAAGACGATATCGCCGTTCGCGCAGATCGCAGTCAGAAGCGCTGTTTCCACATCGAAGTCGGACCCCACTGGTTTCAAAGCCACCGTCTGATCCTTACCGGCACGATATGGCTGATTCTGACCAGCTGGGAATAGTGCGAGAACCACAACCCGACCGTCACTCCCACTGCGACGTAAAGAAGAACCGCGAAGGCGGTTTCAAGCCCGGACCCGGTGGATCCAAATATCGGAAAAGCGAACTCGGACTCTCGCGGATAGAGCAAAGGAATCCCCCCTCTGGTGAGATAGTCGCCGAGCAGGTGAACCCCCCAGCCCGCACCCACCAGCCCGACAAGCCAAACCCCGCCAAAAGGATGGCTGTGGTAGAAGTACCATCCGCCCCCAGCACCGCCAAGCACGAAGAGATGCCTGAGCCCGAACCACCAGGGAACCACAATCCGCCATGCGCTCGCCGCCAGCAGCCCGAACAGTATCGCGGAGCCCTCGCGTCCGGCGGCTGACAGCCCAAGTAGCGCCATTACGATCCCCAGGCCCAAGAGCGAATGGGTGAGCTTGCGATGCCCTCCGGCGATCTTGTTGACCAGGTACGAGAAGCCCCGGCTCACCAACCCGAACTCGCGCGATACGGTAGAACCCGGTTCGTCGATATCGGGCAGCAGCGCCGCCCCGCATACCGCCACCGCCGGTATCAGCCAAGTCGAAGAGTTAAGGCCAAAGACGGCGATGCCGATTCCGGCTCCGGCCGCCAGGCCCATTGCTGCGTGCGATTTTCCCATCATGGCGAATATGTATGCACCGCAAATAGACCGTTGGGTGACGAACTGCAAAGCTTGGGCCGAAAGAACAATAGAGAGGTACCGACCATAGCCAATGTTCGGCAGTTGCCCGGCAAGAGATGTGTGGACTAGCAGTTAGCGGCAATTCCCTGCGGGTACTTCAAGCACCCTCGTCTTATCCGTGTCCCGATGCCAGCAGTCTTGAACCGTATCGAACTTGCCCTGCCTAGTGCCAAGTCCCCGTAAATGTTACAGACTGGACGTTTATCAAGACTGGGGTTTATCAGCTTGGCTATGGTTGAACCAATCTCGCAGTGCCAGGCTGACGGGTGATAGCGGAACGTTATTACTCAATTTTGCAGCCAAGGCCTTTCCCAAACTATCGAGATCCCTAAATAGGTTGAGCTGCGTTAAACCAAAACTCTCACAAATCCGAATGATCTCGGGTTTCCACTCAGCACGAATTCGAACTTTCGTGGCCAGGATAGTCTGCAAATGCGCTGCCGACGGTTCTCCGACATACGGGGTAAGTGTCATCACGCTCTGCTGGGCCACGACTCGGGATACGGCAACACGTGGGTTTACAATCAATGGCGCCGGGCTCTTTTTGAGTATTGCCTGCTCTGCGAGATGATTCTGCCATTTTCGATCATCCTGAAACTCCGCCCAACCAGAGTTTTCCTTCTCTAAGTTTGCAATTAGCTCAGCGTAGTTAAGCCAAGAGGTACGACTGTCGAATACCCACAGCGCAGCGTCATTGCCCTCTGCGCAGTGAGGATCTCGTATGGCGAACCAGAGAGCAATGAACGGAGACCGTGTCCAATCCAGGAGCCTGGTTGGAACGCCGTGGTGCTGCATCATCTCCCACCAGGCAAGACGATCATCATGAGATGGTAGACCAGGAATCCCTAAGCTGTCGGCCTCGGTAATAAAGGCACGCAAGAGCTGAGTCTCCACATCATGTACGTGTCGATCGCGCTCGTCGCGTGGGACTGCCGATTGATATAGCTCGGGTGCAATGGCCCCACCCGCTCTCGCCTGATCCGTCAAACTGCGAGCGAGGCTAGAGCTGAGTGGCCAGGCGAAATCCCCCTGACCACGATAAAGCAAGTGCGCAGTGCTACACTTGAGCAGTTTGGCGAGCGCCTCATCCCAGCTTGCTAGCTCGACTACCTCATGGGGATCCCAGCATATCTCGGTCATATGTCAACCAGTCGCCCTAGGCAGCGCGGGAACGAGCGCATTCTCAGTTAACAAAACTATTCGAGCGCAATAAGGACCGCATCCACTGGCTTTCCATGTGGCGCCGAATACAACTCAGCTCACTTCCCTTCCTCTGTTTTCAGATACACGGCGACACAAGGATGCTTGTCGACGACCGTCAGCGGAATCAATACCTATTCATGCCCCGGATTGGTTCCTCTACGGACGTATCTGTAGCCAGTATTTTACGGTCTTTTATGCTCGGATTCTCCATCGCTGCCCCTTCAGCTACCGGGTGTTGTGGTTGTCTCAAAAGGAAGGGCACCTGGGCCCCTACGGGTTCTTTAGGTAATAACCTTGGTATGGTAGGCCAGGCCGCCTTTACGGTTCGAGTAATGCTTAATCGTGGCCTATTGAGTTTTGCTCGTTCTCTCGCTCATGAGCTGATCAAACCTCCGTATTGGTTTGGAACTTGATCCATATCTATGGCAATACAGTCGGTTGTTTTCTGGAATGTGATGTCGGCATTTTTGCCAACAGTTAATCTTTCACTGATTTACGAGGTCCCTGACTTGTCGAGTCCAAGCCAAGTGTGAACCGCAACAAGAAAATCGTATTCAGACTCTTGGACGCTATATGTATGTGCGTTCGAGTTCCTGATAGTGATTAGCTTGCTCATCCAGCTTGTTCTTGCTTTCCAGCCTCCCTTTGTGGATTCTTCACCGGGTCGGGTGTACTGTTTCTCGAATAGTTCTTGCCAAAGTTGGTAATTATGCTGGAAGATTTGCTGATAGTCGGTAAGTACCAAGCAATCCCACGGCTCGACCTCTTCGTCAGAATCCTTTTCTCGGTTCTTCTCGGCTGCGAGCGAAATAGCGCTCTGGTAAACTTTCAAGGGGACGCCGTCTTTGAACCAACGTGGACCGAAGTGATCTTCGAGACGGCGGCGTACATCCGTCTTAAGGAACATTTCAATGTCCCGAATCATGGCAAATGATTCGGTGTTGAAAGCCTTTGCCTCATCTTGGAGGTATCCTGTAAGCCCGTCTGGATTGAATGTAGGCGTTGCTTCGTGAATCGCGATCTGAAGCTTTCGCCAGTACCGGGCACGGCCAGCACTTCCATATAGCCGTTTGAGGCCCAACGCCTCCTCGTGGGGTACTCCACGAAGATATTCGACGAGGGGATCAAGGTAGACGCGTACTTCGTCGAAGACTTTTTCCGCAGTGTCGATCCGGGGATTAACTGTTCCCTTGCAAACCAGGTCAACAATATCGCTAAAAACTCGGAGAAGACCCACGATACCATTATTGACGAAGACAAATCCTCCTTCCGCTTTCCCTAGTTCCCACTGCAAGGGAAGGCTGTCTCTAATGAACTCGAAGCAGAGTTCAAGGAAAGGGGCTAACGCTCTGAAAGTCGGTTCATTGCCTCCCTTGTAGAACGTGCCGGGTTCCCGCATAGCGAACTTGGTGAAGGATCCGATGAAGTTCCCACGGTCGAGACCCTCGCTTATGGAGTCGATAGTGATGCATCTAAGAGCGGATCCTTTATCTTCGCCAATAATGATGCGTCCACGCAGTGGGGAAGTCTTGTGATCTTCGAGATGTTGCGCAATACGAAGTTTGAGTGCCCGGATCTGCTCGCGCAGGTCCGAGGACTCCCAGAGCAAATCCGCGTTAAGGGTGTTACGCAAATTCTTAGGGACGGCTTGCTGGTTTTCATTGATTTGCATAAACAAATGCACCTGCTCGCTCCGGGGTAATCCCACGAAGGCGACGACAGGGATCAAGTCGGATTGTGAACGCGTCGAATCAGCATATCCGTACAAGCGGTGCTGCCCATCAATGACGTATGCGGCCCGGTACGTCTGCGGTAAGTGCAAGATGCCAAGCTTGGCCTCTGTATCGGGCGCTGAAACTCGATCGAACTTAATACCTCTCGATCCCGTCTCGATATTGATGATAATAGAGTTGGGGAAGAATCCTCCCTCGTCAACAAACTGCGCGACCTTCTTTAGTCGTGTTTTCTTAATGAGTCGCTGATAAGTCGGCATTAGCTGGCTGTTTGCCTTGTTGCGGTGGAGGATATAGGCCATCTTGAGGAGCCGTGCTGGTTCGATCGCAAACGAGTAATACGAGTAGCCACCCATTTTGCCCTGAATGGCAGCAACTTTTGGCTCTAATCCGGGAATTTTGGAGCCAGCAAACAGACTGCCAAGTAACTGAAAACGAGCAGCCCGTCCGAGATGCTCCGCTAATTCGAGGTAGTAGTCCACGATGTCGTCATCCATGTAAGCCATTTCTGAACTCTCGATGCGTTGTATGGTTGCTTCTGTTACGCTGAAGTTATTCGTAGCGAGAATGAACTTGATTTTATGGCTTGGGAATTGATCCCTTATGGTACGAATTAGCCCGGCACGCATGCCTTGCATTGCTTCGATCTCTTGCTTGAACGAGCTGGTTATCGGAGTTTGGCTCGACTTGCACTCAATCAAAAGCACGACTTCGTCGTCGGCCGCAAATATGTCGATCTGTTTCCGGTCGCCAACGGCAGACCCGTAGGGAAGGTGAAATTGTCTATTTCTATTCAGCTTCTTGAAATCTAACTTAGCCGTTGCGGCCCAAACGCGGTCCTCGAAGGCGACATCGTGCTGTTTAGTGCGTCGCATGATTATGGATCGCTTCAACTTTCGTTCGAGGATCCACCCGTTATTCTCGTATTCAAGTTGCTGAGACGGAGTGATCGTTTCGAACAGATACGGCGAAAGTCGCTTGCGTATTTCTGAGGGTATGCTCTTCTCGGGTAAGAGCATGCTGTCTAGGTCGAATGGTTGTGCGTCATTCATGGGCTGGAACGTTCGTAAACAGATACTCGGTCGCTGAACCGCGCTTCGCTAGCCGACCCCCCATTGAGTTTCCGCGCGTCAATTCTAATCGCCGGTCTCCTTTCTCGAATAGTTTTGCAATGGATTCGTGCGCTGCGTTTGTTAGTACGTAAAATGCTCCGCAGGCGCGTATCTGGTCGACCACTCCGCTTAGTCGCTGCTGGTCTTCAAATGAGAACAACTTCTGGTTGTATTTAATGAAGCCATTGTTGTCGTGCGCTACCGTATAGGGGGGGTCGAGAAATACGAAATCACCTTTCTTGATGCTTGCAGCTGCAGCCTCGAAATCGGCTACCAGCAGTGTAGCTTTGTCCAACTTGCGCGATATCGCCGAGAGCAGCTCTTCGGTTGGCAAATGCGCGTGTTTGCGATTCCCATAAGGTACGTTGTATTGGCCGTGAAGATTCACTCGGTACAGCCCGTTGTAGGACGTGTGGTTTAGGTAAATGAATTTTATGGCTCGTTCTAGTGGGGTATCTGGACTTGATGAGCGTACTTCATAGTAGGTATGCGGTGTGTTGTCGTATTTTGTTAGCAATCTCGCGATCTCGGCATGGTGATGTCTTACCTGGATGTACGTCTCAATTAGTTCGGAGTTGAGATCCGAGAGCTGAGCATGGCCAGTTATGTTGATTCCAAGAAAGAGTGCTCCGCCACCGAGGAATAGTTCGTGGTAATCACGGACGGTCAGCGTGCCGAGCAGACTCGGAAGCCGCTGCAAGAGCCAACGTTTTCCCCCCGCCCAGCGTAGGAATGGAACGGTGCGCTCTTGAAGCTGCTCTTCCTGTTCGCCCGCCAGATGTTCTAAACTCTCAGGTTCTCTCGGTATCACGCTGCCCGGTGGGATGGGTTGTCTGCTCGCATGCGCCTCGATGTGAGGCCAGGTGGACAACGATGACA
>JAKASN010000132.1 GCA_021819025.1 Actinomycetes bacterium
CCATGGACAACCTCCAGGTCGGAGCGAGCCTCGCTGGTTCCTCATACATCTATTACAATTCTGAAGCCGGAACGGTTTTCAAGGTGCTGACCCAAGAAGGCCACATCAGTCCGATGATCATTTTGGATGAGATCGACAAGGCGAGTGACAACTTGGCTCATGGCGATCCGCTCGGTCCTCTGCACAACCTTTTGGAACCGGAATCCGCCAAGGTGTTCGAAGACGCCAGTTGCAATTTGAGAATAGATGCCAGCCACGTGATCTGGATAGCCACCGCGAATTACATCGACAAGATCCCAGCTACCATCAGGAGCCGCTTCGAGATCTTCGAGATTCGCTCTCACAGCCACGGGGAGCAACTGAGCATACTCGAGGGGATCTGTCAAGAACTGGCTGGCGAGTACCCTGGTATCGAATTTGATCAGGAGCTACTCGGCAAACTCTTGGAAAGAACTCCGAGAGAGCAGAACCAGATGCTTCGGCGCGCCTTGTCCCGAGCCAGCCGCTTCGGGGAGTCGAGAGTCACCTTGGCCCACCTGGAAGAGACGA
This sequence comes from Actinomycetes bacterium, assembly GCA_021819025.1. Classification (GTDB taxonomy): domain Bacteria; phylum Actinomycetota; class Acidimicrobiia; order Acidimicrobiales; family Acidimicrobiaceae; genus Acidithrix. The sequence goes on from JAKASN010000132.1 coordinate 550, forward strand.
CCACCGAGAGATATGGGCGGGCAGCACGACGGAGTATTGGCTTCAAGGGTCTTGCCGGTTAGGACAATTCAGCGGATCCGTTTTGGGTGCATACATCTATGGCATAACTGCACGAGAGAGGCCCCGAAATGCCAGATCAGAACATACCAGCCACCGACCTGCAGCCAGATGGCAACGACGATTCAATTTGCCCAAAGTGCGGGGACTCAGACATCACGGGCGGTTCAGTGGATATTGAGGACGGCACCGCTTTACAGCGTTGCAGCTGTGCGGCCTGCGGTGCTAGCTGGACAAACGTCTACGACTTCGTCGGCAGCTATTTGGACTCTGACGGCGAGGCGGGGGGAGAGAGCGATGGGACTGTTTGACGAATTGACTTGCCACATGGCGCTACCGGGACTTGGAGTGACCGATGCGGTGTTCCAAACCAAGAGCCTGCCCGCGATGTACATGGATCGCTATGAGCTCCGCGCTGATGGCACCCTGTGGCACGAGGAATACGACATCGAGGATCGGTCGGACCCCGGCGCCACGGGAGTTGAGAGACTTCTCGGGGCAATGTCGCGGGTAAACCTGCGGTGGGAGCCCGTGAATTTTACTGGCGAGATCTATTTCTACGGCGCGGGAGACACTTTCTCTGTGGTGATCGTGAGGGGCAAGGTCGATGGCGAAATCCAACGGGTGCAGGACCCGAGGTAACGAAATGCAGATCCAGGAACGCGGCAAGGATTACTTCGTAATCGAGACCAGCCAGTGGGTAGCGGCCATCAGCGACGGCCTTTGCATCGCGCGCTATGTCTACGGGCGCTATGGCGAGCCTCGGGTTGAGATCGATAGCGACCATGCGGGCTCCACAAGCGACATCAAGAATCGCAATGAGTTTCTCGGCGCGACTGACGTTGAGGTGGCAGAGCGGATCGCCGATGGCACCTACACCGTCGCGGATCTGGACGAGTGGTTCACGAATCTCTGAGAGCGTGGATGTAGGGCAGCCGCGATGGTCGCCCGGAACCGACTAATGCGACTACGCCTACGAAAGTGTTGGCATTGTCACTCAGGTTGCGGGCTAACGGAGAGCTTCCTCGAACTCTTCCACGGTGATACCCCCGAGCTTGAGGATGTTCTGCAAAGTGCCGCCCGGGATGCGGGATTTCCCCAACACCACAACGGTAGTCATCTTGTGGCCATCAACTTGGCGCGAAAAGCTTTGGTGCGAACCGCTGCCTTTTTTTCCCGCCGAAAAGCCAAGACGCTTCAACGCCGCCACGACTTGCCTACTGGAACAGGCAGGGAGCCTGCTACCCACCTACCGCCAGGCCAAGTTCCAGCAGAGTCACCGACTCCCCTGGTGCCATCTCTTCCTTGCGGCTGCGCCCGCCCGGATGACCAGACTCCAGTTCGATGGAGCACTCCTTGAAAATGCGCTCGCGCTCGCCATTCTCTTCGATGGCGTTTAGGTACGTGATTGTCGCGTCAATGACGTTGCTGAGAGCGTCGCCGGGGCTGTCACCAAAGCTGGGAACACCCAACTCCGAGCACATGCTCTGCCAGTCCCCGTCTTCGGAAAAGATCCGGAACGTAAGAAGAATATGTCCGATGACGTTCTGTCCGTCATGCAACACTGCCCATGCCGCTTCCGGGAAACGCGCCATGACTCCTCTTTCTCCTGATCGACGGTCCAGGCGGACCGGGTCGGCTTCGCATCTCCCGGTCATGCTACCACCAAGGCCACTCTTTGTATACCCCCTTCTGGGAGATGACGAAGCACGTGTTATCTATCTCGCGGGGGCGCCGTAGCGCGTTCTAAGCCGGGGTTTAGCGCAGGGAGGGGCTGAGATGATTACACGTCGTGATGCTTCGCGGTGTGTCGGGAGCGCGTGCTCAACTTCCTACTGCGATGCAGCGGATCGAGCCATCCGAGCCCGTCGAGTACAGTCGCCACCATCCGTAGCGATCTCTCCCGCGCACAGCGGGGGGAACTGCGTTGAGGGCATGGACCATGGTGTCGCCAATCGTCGCTTCGTAAAATGTGTGCATATGTCCACAGACTTGAAGCTTGGGTTTCAGTTCTTCAATTAGAACCCGGATCAATGCCTTGCCAACGCCGTCGATGATGCCGCTCGGCCAATCGTGGGTAATGAGAACGTCGATTCCGCCAAGAGCCTGGCCTTGTTCTATCGCAGCCTCGATTTCGCATTCGAGATAGTAGCTGCGTTCTTTCTTGGAGGTGCCCCGAATAGGCAGCATTTCCCCTCCTTCGATGCCCGATAGCCACGCGAGATTCAGGTTCTCGATGCTTGCTGCTCCAGCTCTGCCCAAGTAGTAGACGTTATCGCCCCATGGGACGGGATATGGCCCTTCGGTTTGATCAAGCGCTTCGTAGGGCTCGTGATTGCCGCCGATGAAATACACCGGCGCAGCCAAGTCGCCGGAACGCAGCGCGGCGAAGGTTCCCATGGTTCGGTATTTGGAGGGCACATGCGACATAAGCATTTCTGACTCGTTGCGGTACGGTGAGGCATCTCCCACCTGGAGGACCGCATCGGGCGCCCGTCCCAGGACCGCACCCGCTACCTCCAGCGCCTGAATTACCGACTCCCAGTGCCCATGAACGTCTCCGATGGCGAGGAAGGTTGTTTCGGTGGAAGGTGATGCCGCAGCCACGGTTCCCATTATGCCGGGTGAGCGCGACAGGGCGGAGCACACTCAGGTCGCTACACAGAGTACACGTTGCCGACCTCGGCGACCCACCAGGTGCCGGTAATACGTGCGAGGGTGATGCTGACGCCCCAGCCGACCTCGGCGAGCGCTGACGCCTGTTCAGAGACGGCAAGGGGACCGATCCCACCAGCGAAGTACAGTGCGCCAGGCGCGACGCGCTCAATCACGAGGAAGTCCTCGACAAGGTCTCCTTTGCCAAGGGCACCGGGATCGAAGTCTGGAGCGGCACGGCTCTGGTTATAGAGCAGGCGAGCGAGGCGTTCGGCGCGGGGAAGATTGCGCGCGGCGTGTGCCACTTGGCCCACAGCGAGTTCTCGCTCGTCGTCGCTCACGTAGCCTTGCTCGTCGAGCCATGTGGCGAGCTTCTTTGTGACCGTGCCCGCCGAGCGCAGTACCTCCAGGCTCCCCATCACCTTTCGGGCCATGAAGTAGTTGAGGAACTCTCCGAGGTGCCCAAGGATGTGCTCCGGGCCGAAGAGGTGGCAGAACGCCTCCTCGTCCCCAGCGTGATACGCCTCCTCGAAGCGCTTGGCATCGACCGTGTCGAGTGACTGGTAGGCGTAGCCGTTGAGCGAGTAGCGAAGCAAAACTATGATGTCTTCGTAGTTGCGCATCGTGCGTTCCGAGCGTCGATGTCGTTGGTCCTCTATGAATGCGTCGAGTACCGTTTCGATCGTGACGCCTTGGTTCATTCCCAAATTCTACCAGCACCTCGACGCGCGTGGCCCGCCGAGGTGAGTGAGCGTGGCTAAAGATGATCGCTGTTCGGAAGCGCCGCAGGCCGGGCAAGCTCGACCGCTACTAATGAGCACTCTCGCTGTGTTGGACGTCTGCCTCTACCCCCTACGTTGGCGACTAATGGCGCATCCTCATCGAGCCTGCCTGAGCGTCACAGGCACCCTGCCCGTACTACTCTAAACGGGTTGACCGAATGTTTACCGTATGTCTGGCCCTTGAAACCGACCCGGCTGCCAGCGGCCGAACGAACGGTCTTCATCGTCTGGCGCGTCTGCACCTTGCCCGCGTTGAAGGGCGGGTCTACATAAATAAGCCGAAAGCTTGCGTCCGGCAGTGTCCGAAGAAACTCCAAATTGTTACCCTTGACGACAAGATCATCTCCGTCCGGGGTCCAATGCAAGCTCAGTCCCACGCTTCGAAAATCTTGTCGGCGCGGTGATCGGGCGCGGATGCGGGATCGCCGGTGGAGCGAGGGCGGTAGGCAACCATGCGTCGGTGGAGAGGTTGGGCGCGCATCCGGTGCACGCCCTGTGAACGCTCGGCGGCACCGTACACGCGATTCAAGAGGTCGGCGAGGTGTCGGCACTGTTGCGGAGAGCCGTCGAAGTCTGGATCGATCTGATGCAGGGCCGAGCGGAAGAGAAGCACGGGCGGGCAGGCGGTGGACATGCTCATCATCACGGTGGAGATGATCTCAAGACCCTCGGGGCGTTCGGCGATGGCCGCGCCGGCGAGGTCGGAATGATAGAGCTTTTCGATGATGTCCGCGTCGTACATGAACGCCACTCCCCCGTCGGGCTAATTGCCTCCGCTTGCAGCGCTTGGGAACGGGCGACTACCACATGGGTATCTACAATTGCCTGGGCCGACCGTAGCGCTCCGAACAGAGAACATTGAATATGTATGCACGGGTTGCAGACCTTTGATGGGCGGTATGAGGGTTCGTAGCTGAGATGGCCGCAGGGCGAGTGAGGCGGACTCGGCGATGATCGTGATGTTGATTGCGGACGGGGCGATAGCTGGGTTCTGAGTCGGGGGCGCGGGGAGGGTCAATTGTCGCCCACACCCTTAGCAGTTCGATAAAACGGGCGCGCGGAGTGGCCGATTCTCGGAGTCCTCGGAGCTGCCGAGGAGACGTTTTGGGGTCGTTCGGGCCGGGTGCTTTCGGGTCTGTTTGGGGTGCATACATAACTAGTGGAAATGCTTGACCAATTTGGCCCCGGTTTGATTGAGTGATTTGGCCCCACTCCCGACCTAGATCATACATGTTCTTTGGGTGCCCGATCGAATGCCAGAAGGGTCGTTGTCGGGTCGATGGTCTCGTTCGTCGACGACTCCCAGACGAGTGGGTATCGGTTACGTAACGTTACGATACCCACCAGGCCGGGGCAGAGAGTTCCGCCCGAGAGCGGTTGTGTAACGTTACGATACCCACCGGGCCGGGGCAGAGAGTTCCGCCCTAGAGCAGTTGCGTAACGTTACGATACCCACCGGGCCGGGGCAGAGAGTTCCGCCCGAGAGCAGTTGCGTAACGTTACGATATTTACCATGTCAAGAACCTGCGAGAGAACCGGCTGTGATGAGCCACTAATGACGCGCTCCACCGGGCGGCCTGCACGCTACTGCTCTGCGGCCTGTCGTATGGCCGCCCATCGCCAACGCGACAGAGGGCCGGTAGTGGCCGAGGTTCATTTTGGCTCAGCGACCACCAGGAGTCGAGCGCTGGAACATGCGTGGATGGTCAAGCTGTTTCGCTCCAACCAAGAGCTGATCGTAGCGATTGGCCTGACCAAGGATTCAGCTCAGCGCCTCGGTGAGCGGCTCAACGCGTTCCTCAACTGAAACCCATCTGCGACAAGGAACGCTATGGCTTTTCTCAGAGAGCGCCCGAGAGACCCAGTGGACACCCTTTAGCGAAGTCGCATGCCTCAGGGTCGGGATTATCGCATCCCGTTGTGGACATTGTGGACGATTCGCTTCGCGAAGCGCCTTAGGCATTGATGGATAACTCCTTCGTCGTTACCCACAACGCCCAAGGCTTCGACCACAAAGCCCACAATGACTGCGACTACTACCGATAATAATTACTCTTCTTTTCCGCTGGTGGCCCGATGGGATGCCTTTGG
>JAKASN010000133.1 GCA_021819025.1 Actinomycetes bacterium
CGCACGCGCCGCCTATCTCGTTGGCGCCAGTGCGACTTCGAATCTGGAAGCGGGACGAAGCTACGGCATCCCCACTGCGGGGACAGTAGCTCACGCCTTCATCCTCGCCCATGACAACGAGGCAGATGCTTTCCGCTCTCAGTTTGCCACCCAGGGAGCCGCAACCACTTATCTTGTTGATACCTTCGACATCGAACAGGGAATCCGCAACGCTGTTGCCATCGCCGGAATCGGCATCGGCGCGATACGCATTGATTCTGGTGACCCCCACGTCGAAGCTCAGAGAGCTCGCCAGCTGCTCGATTCGCTCGGAGCTAGAAGTGCCCGAATTGTGCTTTCTGGGGACCTCGACGAGTTCGCCATCAAGGATCTCCAAAACGCTCCCATCGACAGCTTCGGCGTTGGCACACGCTTGGTAACAGGCTCGGGATACCCGACATGCAACTTCGTCTACAAGCTCGTCGCGATCGGAGGGTCGAGATCCCCGCGAGGTGTAGCGAAACTTTCTGATGACAAAGTTACCTTCGCTGGAGCGAAGAGACCTCTGCGAGCTTTTGATGTCAACGGCAAGCTCGGTCTCGAGGTGCTGGGATGCGAGAACGTCGCGACGTTAGGCTCTCTGAGGGACTTCGGTCTCGCCGAAAGCGCCGAGGTGCACCGAGATCTAATCGCCGCGGGCGAGCGTATCTTCGAACCGACGCTAAACGAGTCGCGAAACTTTCACCAGTGTCAACTCGAAAGCCTCCCTCGGGCACTTCTGGAAATCGGTGGCGACGTCCCGACGCTAAGATCGCTGCGATATCTCGGTGAAGGTAAAATGGTGCCGCTCAACCCGGATTGAGCTGATTCTATGTGCGCCACAGTCACCCCCTAGAGCGCTCCAAAGATCCCAAGCCTGGGGGAAGTTCATCGAAGAAGAGATTCCCCAAGTCAATTTCGGCGCCGAAGTTGTCATTTACCCAAGCCACCACAGGATCATTTCCCCCCACGACTTCGAATGCCACATGGGCATGGATGCACTTCACTCCCGAGCCCGTTCCGCCGATCCCGCCACGGGGTTGCGGCCCGACATAGTCAGAGGGAATCAATCCATCTCGGAGCTCCCGATAGCGTCGATGAGCGTTCTCCAGCTTTTCGGGATCCACGCCCGCACGCGCGGCCACGATAGCTCCACGGGACTCAACTTGGGCAACCCGGTAATTCAGCTCCGCATCTACGAGCCAAAAGAGTGTCGGCATCGGCTTGTCGGGGGCGATGATCGGCCAACACGCGATAACCGCTGGAATGCCTTGGCGAGAATTTCGCCGCGCCACCACAAAGAATCGACCAACCGGTTTACGGCCTAAAAGCCTCTCTACCTCGGAATAGTCCCGCTCTGATGGCGGCGGCCAGCGCGGATGAGAACCCCTCAGCGTGACCGACGCCTCTTGGAGCGCCTCAACAACACCCACACCAAAAAGAGCAGAGAAGCGACCGCCGCCGGAATGGCACGCTTGATAATCGGCGATCCCGCTACGCCAAGGAGATTGACCGGCTCGGCCTCCCTCGGTGTGAATGTCCGCTTCTCCCCAGAACTCGACGGCTCAGCGACAAATTCGCCCTGGGCTCTCTCGCCAGTCGGCGCTGGCTCAGATGGCAACTTGCCGTCATTGGCGATGAGCTCCTCAAGGGACGCGACGAACTGCCCCAGCAGCTTGGCGGAGACGTCGGCCAGTACGCCACGACCAAAGGATGCGACCTTCCCAGTTATTGCGAGATCCGTTGAAACCGTAACGTTGGTGCCCTCATCGCCTTCTTCGAGTGTGGCGGTGATGGTGGCCGAGGCGTTCCCTTGACCCTTGGTGTCGCGCCCCTCCGCACGAAGAACGGCGGTATGGGAGGCCTCGTCAAGCTCCTCAAAATGGGCTTTTCCCTTATAGGAAGCGGTGATCGGTCCGACTTTGACCTTAACCGAACCGCGGTACTCGTCGCCTTCTATTTCCTCAAGGGAAGCCCCAGGCAAACATGGGGCGATCTTCTCCACGTCCGTTAGAAGTGCCCACGCCTGTGCGATCGGCACCTTCACGGTAAAGTTGTTTACAAGTTCCATTCGTCCAGCTCCTCAACAGTATCGATATCTATGGGTTCGCCGTCGCACTCGATTTCGCCCACTAGCTCTGGATAAGAATTGTAAAGCGCTCGAGCTCCTTCATCACCGGAATCCGGAAGAAGGTCGAATACTTCGCGCGAGAGCTTCACCGGATTACGACGTCGACCACGATAAGTGGCCACCATAATGGGTGCCCCCTGTGCTGCAGCAACTCTCGCCCAAGCTTGGCTACCAATCAGAGGCTGATCGGCGAGACCGACTACCATAGCGTCGGCTCTTTGGGAAAGGGCCCAATCGCGAGCGATGCTCAGCGACGAGGAGAGCCCTGCCAGCGGACTCGGGTTATGCAATACCGTCTCCTCGTCGCTGAGCATCGCCGAAAAGTCGATTGATCCAACGACTACTGCGCGTCTCATGATACCCGATCCACGCAGGGCCAAGAGTGAATACATAATCATTGGAGAACCACGAAATGTCGTCAACAACTTATGGGAGCGTCCCTCGAAACGCGTCCCAAAACCAGCCGCAAGTATCACCCCCACAACATTTTCCTCGCGATCCGAAACCGTCCTCATGTCAACTACGCCCTAGAAAACGACCACGCTCAGATAAAATCTCAACCGCAGACATCATGACTATTCTCCGAGGCGCGCGTGTATTGGCCCGGCAACGTCTCGAAGCGACAACCCGCGCTTGCTGGCTCGCAATGAGACAATCTCGGCCATAATGGAAACCGCGGTCTCCTCAGGAGTACGAGCACCGATGTCCAAACCGATCGGACCCATTACACGATCCAAAGCGTCTCGCTCTACCCCAGCATCAATTAGGCGTTTATTGCGTTCCTCGTTGGTTCGCCTCGAACCCATGGCACCGATATATCCGACCGGGGTCATAAGGGCTGCGGTAATCGCAGGCAGATCAAACTTAGGGTCGTGGGTAAGCACGCAAAGAGCGTCGCGCACTCCAAGTTCGACCCCGACGCGACTCAAATAGCGGTCGGGCCAATCCACCACCACCTCGTCAGCCATGGGAAAGCGCTGCTTGGTAGCAAATAGTGGCCGAGCATCGCAAACGGTAACCCGATAGCCGAGCATCTTTGCCAGACGAGCGAGCGCAGCAGTAAAGTCAACAGCGCCGAAGATAACCATCTTGGGTGCAGGTGCAAAGACTTCGTAGAGTACCTCGACTTCATCGAGTTTGGCTTGACCATTGCGTCCGTAGTGACGAACCATCGTCGATGACGATGAAAGCGTCCCGAGAGCATCTCGCTGGATGACGCTACTCAACTCCGCGCTAGAGATCTCACCGTGGATGGACCCGGAAACCGTCACCAACAGCGTTTCTCCCACTGCGGGAAGCGCTCCAAATACTTCATAGGCGTTGACGCCTTCGGGTGAGACATCTCCGAGCGACAGCGAGGCCTCGCTCACCAGGCCCGCAGCGGAATCCCGCGTCGAGACTACGGTAGCTCTCACAAATGGAGTCTCCGATCGTACTAAATCATAAAGCACCTGGTAAATAGCTTTATTTTCCGGCTCGATGAGGATCTTGAGCGTTCCACCACAAGTGAGCCCGACCGCAAATGCTTCGTCATCTGAATAGCCAAAAATCCTCACCGTGGGACATACATCGACCACCGCGGGCCTCTCCAGACTCATCGAAGCACCGCCCTCGGTAACCAGTTCGGTGACCCCCATCAAAGCGAGCGCTTCAGCAACAACGGCCCCTTCGACGCATCCTCCCGAGACCGACCCTGAGACCTCGCCAACTTCGTTCACGGCCATCGTCGCACCTGCATCGCGCGGGCTCGAGCCCTGGGTACCCACCACGCGAGCCACGACAGCCCGCTTACCTTGCTTTTCCCACCGGAAAAGATCTTCGAGCACATCAAGCATTCAACGGCCGACCTCTCCATCTAGGTACCAGAAGACTAGGACGATACCGCCCTCCATATCCCAACCCTATCACCGCAGACTTTTTTGCTATACCCCAACCAGATCAAGACATGTCAAGAACACGCGCCAGGTGGCGTAGCGCTTCGAGAGAATGCCCCTCCACAAAGACGTCGATATAGGGAAGCGCCGCCGCCATCCCTCTCGCTAAAGGCGCGTAACCGACATGCGACTTGAGGGGGTTCACCCAGATTATCTTCCGCGCCACCCGAGAGAGGCGCTGCATCTCTTGGCCGAGCAAGACCGGATCACCTCGGTCCCAACCGTCTGACAGAATGACAACGTTGGCCCCCCTGGCCATTCCTCGCATACCAAAGGTATCGTTGAAGGTCGCTAAAGTCTCTCCGAGCCTGGTACCTCCGGAGAAATCCACCACGCGAGCGGCCACGTCAACGAGCGCCTTGTCGGGGTCACGCCAGGTCAACTCCCGTGTCACCCGAGTGAGACGCGTTCCAAAAGTAAAGACTTCTACCTTGTTTCGTGCTACCACCGAGGCGTGTGCGAAGCGTAGCAGAGCCTTGGCATAAGCGTCCATGGAGCCCGAGACATCTAGGATAAAAACGATGCGGCGGAATTGCTCTCCCTGCTTGCGGTAGGCGCGCTCAATCGGCTCACCATATCGCTCGATTGCCTTGGCCACGGTTCGCCGCAAGTCAAACATCTCGCTTTTGTTGCTGGGAATCCTCCGGCGGGAATGCTTGCGGGAGCCCGAAAGCCTCATCAGATCGATGAGCTGATAGAGTTGCTCGAGTTCAATTCTGGTGCACTTGGCAAAGTCCTTATTCGTAAGCACTTCTTGGGCAGAAAACCGCAGTACGGTATGCTTCTGTTCCTCGGAGTCGTCTTCTGAGGATCCATTGGAGTCATCTTCTTCGGTGTCGATATAGAGAGTCTCAGGAACACCGGGAGGCTCGTCCTGTTCAAAGACGTTGCTCGGAGCTGAATCGAAAAACGCTCGAAACGCCCTGTCAAATCGGGGTATCTCTTCGACTCGCTTGACGAGATTGGTCATAGCGACGTCATAGACCAGCGACCGTGAGGCCATCCCCACAAACTCAATGGAGCGAAGAAATGAAGCCAGAGAGTCTGGCTCAGCATTGATTCCAAAGGCATGGAGATACTCTCCAAATGCTGCCACCATTTCATATGTATCCACAGTCGCCAATCCGCCCTAGCTGATTTGCAACGCTCAGTGCGAGCGATTCACGGCAAGGCGCACCAGTTCCGACACGTCCTGGGATCGCGCCTTCTCTGAATCTTCGCGATACTTGAGAACCGACGCGAGACTTTGGGTAAAGAACGCCTCGGTGACTTCGGTTGCACCCAGGGCAATCAAAGATCGCACCCAGTCGATAGATTCTGCTACCCCCGGAGGCTTGAAGAGACCCATAGTTCTTAGCTCCGAAGAGAGTAACGCAACCTGGCGAGCAAGAAAATCTGACACCCCAGGTACCCGGGTCTGGATAATTTTCACTTCGGTGTCAAAGTCCGGGTGGTCCACCCAATGGTAGAGGCACCTACGTTTGAGCGCGTCGTGCAAGTCTCGGGTTCGATTAGAGGTGATCAACACCACTGGAGGAACTGCTGAAACAATGGTCCCCAGCTCAGGGATAGTGGCTGCGTAGTCCGAAAGCGCTTCAAGAAGAAAGGCCTCAAACTCGTCGTCCGCTCGGTCGAGCTCATCAATCAGCAACACCGCTGGCAAGAGTTCCCCGTCGATACTTGGGAGTTCGTCGCCCGCGCCGAGAGGATCCAGCGCACGTAAAAGGGGGCGACGAACGAGAAAGCGGTCGCTATAAAGCTCTTCTTCGATACTGGGATCAAGCTTGTCCCCGTTGGACTCCCTGATCAGCTCGACCGCCCTGAGATGAAGGAGCTGGCCGGAGTAATTCCACTCATAAAGGGCTTGAGATGCATCAATCCCTTCATAACATTGCAGCCGTATCAACGGGGAACCAAGCAATTTAGCGAGACTCTTGGCTACTTCGGTCTTGCCAACGCCAGCTTCGCCTTCCAAGAGTAACGGACGACGCAAGGCCAACGACAAGAAGATCGAAGTCGCCAACGATTCA
>JAKASN010000134.1 GCA_021819025.1 Actinomycetes bacterium
GTGCGCAAGCGCATCGTCGCTGGCCTTGACGAGGCCTATGAGATGATGGAACAGACCGGTGCCGCCCCGGGCGCAAAGTGGGGCGATCTCACCAGCGCGGTCTATTCCGCGGGCGGGGACCTCGTCCATATCAGTTCCGGTGGCGTGCTGGCCTTCGCTTCGGTGTTGCACTACCCGGTGCGCTTTATCAACAAGTACTGGGCTTCGGAGCCATCGGTGGGAATACACGACGGGGATGCCTTTATCCACAACGACGCCCGATACGGCAACATTCACTGCACCGATCAGTCCATTATCATGCCGGTATTCCATGAGGGCGAGATCATCGCCTGGGTGGCGACGGTGGTGCACGAAGGCGAGAACGGCGCCAAGGAGCCCGGCGGAATGCCTTCGAGCTCGGAGTCCGCTTTTGACGATGGGTTGCGCATGCCGCCATTCAAGATCTTCGAGCGCGGAGTCTTGCGTCGTGATCTGCTAACTTTCCTGCAGAACTCGGTGCGTGAGCCCAAGCTGCAGTACCAGGATCTCAAAGTGAAGTACTACGCCGCGCTTCGCATCAAAGAGCGCGTTCTCGCGGTAATCGATGAGGTAGGACGCGATACTTTTGTGGTCTCGCTGCGCAAGTCCCTTGAGGATGTTGAAGCCGAGGCGCGGCGCCGGGTGAGTTTGGTTCCCGATGGAACTTACCGGGTGAATCTCTGGTCGGACTCCACGCTGCGTGAGAATCTCCTCCTCAAATACCCCTGTGCTATCACCATCAAGGGTGAGCAGATGACCATCGACTGGCGCGGCGCCGCTCCGCAATTTCTCAACCGGGCCTTCAACTCCACGCTGGGAACTTCCAAGTGCGGCATGAACCAGGGGATCCTCGCCTTTCTCTGGCCTGATCTTCCCCGTGGCATCTCGGTGATGAATAGCATCGAGATCCTCACCGATGTCGGGAGCTGTCTCGACCCCACCGACGATGCGCCACTCGGGCAGAGCCTCCAAGGCGCTTTCAAGGCTTTCGCGATGACCCAGGCGCTATGGTCGAAACTTACCTTTAGCTGCGAGGAGAAGTTCGGCGCCATCATCGCGCCATGGTTCAACCAGATCAACACCTTTCTCTTTGGCGGAATCACCCAGCACCAGGAGTTCGTGGGCAACGTCTGCGCTGATCTCAATGGCATGGGAGGTGGAGCGAGAGCCTACAGCGATGGCGAGCACTCCATGGCGCCGTTTTTCGCCGCCATGGCCGACATCGGCGAGCAGGAGATCATCGAAGAAGACGTGCCCTTCATGCAACTCATCTCCAAAAAGATCAAGCGCGACAACCAAGCCTTTGGAAAGTATCGCGGAGGGATGGGATACGAGATGGCGCTGGCGGCCAAAGGGACGCCGTTCTGGGGGTTTGCCACCGTCTCGAGCGGATCGAAGTTCCCTCCCACCCCGGGCCTCTTTGGCGGATACGGCTGTCCGACCTTGCCTTTGGCCAAGATCAAGGGGGTCAACGTCTTCGATGAGATGAAGAATACTCCCGAGAACTGGCAGTTTGACTTTGAAACGCTCCTCAACGAACAACCCCTTCCCGGCGCGCGCTACTCCACGCATCACATGGGAATGGCTCTCGAACTCGCCAACGAGGGAGACATCTTCATGATGTGCCAAGGATCGGGAGGGGGCTATGGCGACGTGCTGGAGAGGGATCCCGCCGAGGTGATGGCCGATATCGAGGCGGGCTACATTTCAGGCGAAACCGCTCGGGAGATTTACTTCTGCGTCTTTGACCCCGAGACCCTCGCTGTCAACGAGACCGCGACCACCCAGGCTCGCGACGCCGAGCGCCGCGCACGCCTCGAGCGCGGACGCCCATATTCGGACTTCATCCAAGACTGGGTTACCGAAGCGCCGCCGGAGGCGATTCCCTACTATGGCTCATGGGGCGATGACAATTCGATGATCCATGCGGTCGCTTGGGGGGCAGCTGGTCCCATCAAGCTCGTCGCACCGATGGCGCAGATGCCGCCCATTATGCTCCCCGATCCCAAGGATCTCGCCATCTTGGGCCTTCAGGCCGAAATTGCCGCGCTTCGGGCCGCCGGTGCGCCAAGCGATGCTTGAGGGGCTTGCCGCGGCGCGAGATGGCGAACCTCTTTGGATCGACTCGCTGGAGTACTGCCAGGCGCGCATTCTGCACAACGGGGCGCTGCCCTGGGATAACCCCGCTGAGATCGGGGACTTCTTCGCCAAGGCGGACGGCTTGTTCTCCTCCGATGCGGTCCTCTTCGACATGGGAAGGGCCTATAGCGATTTGGTCGGCGCCGATGTCGGGATCCGCACCGAGATGGGAGCTAGGGACCGAGCTGGATACGCCCTCAAGGTGATGCTCGGGGACGCTTTTCTACGCTCGCTGTTGCTCGATGCTGCGGTAGCGGTGGCGGCGGTTGCCCGCTCACGTCAGCGCAGCTTGGTAATTTCGCTTCCGTCTCCCCCGCGCTGGTTGCGCGAGGCGCAGCGCCTGAGGACTGGGGATCCTCATGTGAAGGGGTTACTTGAGCAAAAGGAACTGGAGGCGGGGGCGATTTATACCGCGGATCATCTTCGCGCCCTGGCCACCTTGCCAATTGACGCTATAGTGATCGACGAGGGAGGGCGAAGGGACGAGGCGGTTAACTCCTTTGAGGCGTACCGTCCGATACTCAACGTTGCGGAGCATTTTGGCTGGCCGGTGTTGCATCGAGCCGACTTGGATCCATGCTGGAGCTGTGCGGCCGTCGAGGGAGTTGTGGCTTCGCTGGGATGCTGTGCTCCGGCAGTTGCTGAAGCGCAGCCTTGGGGAGTGGTGAGCGAACTGGGTGCGTCGGCTGCGGTTTGTGCAACTGGAGGATCGCCGGCGGTGCTGGTGGTACCAAAAGGCGGCGACCCGGATGATATGAGAAGCCAGATGGCTAGCCTTCGCCAAAGATAAACTCGTATTGACCTTGGCGGTGGAGGTTTTCGTCGCTGCGGTTGGTGCCATCGCTGGGGGGCGAGACGAGCGTGGATATGGACGAAGGCGCAATCATTGAGGCTACTAAGGCCCTGGCGAGGCGGCTCAACCGCGATCTCGGGGTGGTCTCGGCCTCGGTAAGCAAGGCGATTTCCGATTCCATTCCTGAGCTTGAGGTCGACCAACGCGTGCACGAGTTGATGGGCGCGAGCGTGGAGAGCAATGTGGAGAATATTGTCCACATGCTCGCCCACAACATTCCCCCTGACCACATGGAGGCGCCTTCGGCTGCGCTGGAGTACGCGCGCCGCCTCGCTCAAAACGGCGTTCCCATTCATGCCCTGGTACGAGCGTATCGTCTCGGACAAAGTCGTCTCCTCAAGGAGTCATCGGTCCATATTCACGCCATGTTTGACGAGGTGGAAGCTTCTGTCATCTATGAGAGGATCGTGGTCGAGACTTTTGCCTACATCGACTGGATTTCAGAGGCGATCATCTCGATCTACCAGGAAGAGCGTGAGCGCTGGCTCAGCGACCAGCAGGCTCTCCGAGCCGACATTGTGCGCCAGGTGGTAGCCAACAAAGCTACCGACTTGCCCGGAGCCGAGAAGTTGCTTGACTACCCATTTCGCCAGTGGCATGTTGGCGCCGCGATCTGGAGCTCGGAGACCGAAAGCGGCGAGCACTCGGGAATCGAGCGCCACGCGGTGCGCCTGGCTCGACAACTGCGTTGTGCTGGAGCTCCGCTGGTGATTCCCCAGGATCGCTCCAGTTCCTGGGCTTGGTTTCCCTTCGGTCAGACCGAGCCCGATCGCATCCCCTTTTCCTCGGCGATTCGCGAGCTGGCGATTCCGGTGCGCTTCGCGCTGGGCTCGGCGGGTTATGGCGCCTCGGGATTCAGAAAGACCCTGAGAAATGCCATTTGTACCCGCGAAGTGGCTTTGGCGTCCGGGGAGTTCGCCCAGAATGTCTTGACGTACCCCGAGATCAGCTCAGTCGCGCTTCTCACCAGGGATCTCTCAGCCACGAGAGAGTGGGTGGAGATGACTCTTGGACCGCTGGCGATAGATGACGAAAGCCATGCGCGGCTCCGTGAGACACTGCGAGTCTTTTTGGCCCACGGTGCGAGTTACACCGCCGCCGCGGCGGAATTGGTGATGCACAAGAACTCGGTGAAGTATCGCGTCGAGCGAGCCACGATGGAACTCGGGCGCGGTCTTGGATGTGACCGCTTGGACGTCGAGCTGGCGCTGGCTGCCTGCCATTGGCTCGGCAAGTCGGTGCTGCGTCCCGCCGAAGCGCTGGGCTAACGCCGCAGCCTCCGCAGTTGCGCCAAGGCGATGGTGTTTCGATTCTCTGGCGGGGCGTTCTCTTCACGCGCCCGATGGCATTGGCGTCACGACGTCGCGCCACACCGGTCGGGTCACGACCTCTCACCCGAGAGGGGATCCTGATATCGCGCCACCGTGAAGGCTATGACCATTGGGACGTCGAGTGCGAAAACTACCAGTGTGACTAGCAGTACCCCCAGTATCGCGCCACGGGTGTCGTCGTAGATAAAGACAAAGCTCAACAAGCCCGCGATGACCAGGTAGGCGACGAGAGCCCAACGCGCGACCAAGAAGAAGGTGCCCCATGCAAAGGGGCGAATCCGACTCAACATTGCTACGGCGATCAGGGTAAGCGCTGCACCCATCGCGAGTGTGGCTACCGGTGGGGCGAGTGAGGGGCGACCGGGCAGATGCGCCGCGAGGTAGACTCCGCCGACGAGCATCAAAGCGAGAGAAGTCACCGCCAACTCTGTTATCGGGGGTAACTTTTGATCCTTCATTTGAGGTGGCGAGCCGCTCTTGAGTGGGCGGGACTGTTCTGGGGGAAGTGAAGTTCGGTGCATCTTGCTGGTCATGTTGTGGCGATCCTGGTCATGATGATGAGAGTTGCCACCTGCATCGCTCCGGTAACGCCAGCGGTGTAAATGAAACGGCGCATGAGTCGGGCAATGATGACGCCATTGGGCGCGGGCTTTTTCAACTCGAAGAGCACCGCGATGTTGGCGGGCTCGAGGATTCCGAGTGCGATTACCGTCATCACTGCCACGACAATTACAGATGCGATGACCCAGCTGTGGTTCGCATAGCTTGGGTAAAGATATCCGAGTTGGCGGGCGAGCTGCCAGCCCGACGCCAAGGTGCAGACCACCAGAGTTGGCATGATGAGAACCATTTTGGGCATAAAGCGCACCGTGAATTCAGTCCTTGCAGGGATTGACATTCGCCCCAAGATCGGTCCTATCACGAATCCCAGGAATAGGTCGAAGGCCGTCCACAATCCTCCTCCGACAACGTGGAAAAAGTCGATCGCCCAGGGTCGATTGGTAGCGATGGTTACGACCAGACCAATGAGCACTGCGGCCACGATCGGTATCCCAAGAAGTGGCACGACCTGAAAGCTCGGCGGCGGCCCTGCCGCTGGGGTGGCTTGCTCGCCGTGGCGAGAAATGGGAGCCTGGGTTTCCGTGTCTGGCATCTTGATCAACCCCCGGTTCTGGGCATTTGCGGTTGAAGGCGCTGTCTGAGAGCCGACAGCTACAATGCCGCATCTCTTTCATATACGAGTCCGCTAGCGATGGTGTCACTAGATTCACAGAGCCCATTGGTGGGACTTGATATGGCGAGCGGCTCCAGGTGCGGAACAGGCGTAGTCTATTTCGGCTGATTGAATACGTCAACAGCATGCCTTAGCTGGATTCTGCGAGCGAATTGTGGGATGTTTCGACGCTGCCGGACGTCTGATAGCTGGCGGACCACTCGGCCGGTATCGAGGGGGGTCGGGCACTCGCTAGCTGGGCTGTCGCATTGAGGAGCCCCCGAAAAACTGATCCACCCGTAATGTGAGTCCTCCCTCCAAAACAGATTATGGAGGAATGAATAACTTGAAGTCGACGGGCATAACCCCGAGCAGGTAATTAGAAAGTTCGCCGGGGGCGACAAGCTTCTTGACCAAGGAGCAACGGTCGACGAGACCGATGCTCTATCCCTTGAGCTAACTGGGGGTTTTTTGCGTAAAGCTCCGCGCGGCCAATGAGGACCAGGCAAGTCCGGTGTGCTC
>JAKASN010000135.1 GCA_021819025.1 Actinomycetes bacterium
GGCGCTCGCCGCGGTGTTCGCCATCCTTTCTCTGCTACTTCGTCAAGCCAGCGGCACCGGCGGAGTGCTTAGCGCCGCGCTTGGATGGTTGGCATGGATGAACTTGCTGCTGGGAGGGTTCAACTTGATACCTGCGGCGCCACTTGACGGAGGGCGGGTACTGCGCGCTGCCCTTTGGAAGCGTAGCGGTGACCGCGTTCGTGCTGCCACCACAGCAGCCCGTGCAGGCCAAGTCTTCGGATATCTCCTGGTGGTGCTAGGAGTTCTCGAGTTCATCGAAGTAGGACTCATCGGGCTGTGGTTTGTCTTCCTGGGTTGGTTTCTCCTCTCTGCGGCGCGCTCTGAAGAAAACTCCGCCGTGATGCGCTCCTCTCTCGCGAACGTCCATGTCCGGGACATCATGACCCCCGGCCCTACGACGTTCGATCCCAACACCACCGTTGCCGACCTTGTCGACAAGCAACTCCACCACTATCGATTCAACACGTACCCGCTGGTAGGACCAAGTGGGCATCTCGAGGGCTTGACCACCATGGCGAGGATCCGCCACGTTCCACCCGAGGCGCGCTCAACGACGCGACTTGGCGATGTTGCCTCTCCGATCAACGAAGTCCCCAGGGCTACACCGAGCGAACCAATCGCAGATCTCCTCCAGCGCATGCAGGCATCACCCGACGGCAGGGCGTTGGTAATTGACGAAAGTGGCCGCCTGGTGGGCATCGTTTCGCCCAGCGACATCGCACGCTATATGCAGCTCTGCATGCTGCGATCCCAAGGTCGCTCGGCACGGCGCACCTGAGCTAACAGCCGGCCCTGGGAGATCCCCGCTACTTGCCCAGAACGCCTCTCAGCTCCGCGGGCATCTTGGCAACGGCCTCTGTTCGAGCATCGCGGCGCGACGCTGGTGTGAGCGCCGCCATGCTCATGGGTGGGCAAATTGCTGGGTGGGCCAATTACGAAAGCGCCAACGGTGATTTGCGGTCGCTTCACTTTTTTTTCCTCTACCTTCGAGTGGATTATTTTTCCGCAGCAAAGACACCCCTGCCCAGGGTGGCAAGGTCAACATCACACCCCGCCAGCGCGTGCAAAGAGCCAGCGAACCATCGCATGGGGATCTCAACAAGGTCCACGACTGCCAATCCGACCTGAGCGGCGTAAAAGCGTTACCAGCTGGCAGTGTCTTGCCCGCTGCAACTGCCGACATCCATACAATGCCAGGAAGGAACTCCCCAACTGCGAGCGGCTCGCCCGAATCGTCTTGCGGTCAATGTCGCACCCTTCAACATTGATCCTCTCAGTGCTCCGCTCGCTACTTTAACCACACCAGCTACGGCCACTACAGAGCATCGGCGCGCACAGCTCGGCGGCGTCAGGAGAGACCAACCTTTCCATCAGCACCGCGGCAACTTCAACCAAATGCATAGCGCAGCGCCGTCGCTGTGGAATTTAACATTGACTTCGATCGCGCCTCGCCCGAGGCGATCCGCTCAGGCGATAGAGTCGATCTTTCGGACCTCCCTGGTCACAGCCCAAGGGAGCAGAGTCATCTCCCCCGCAAGCGGGCCGGCGCCTGAGAGGGAGAGCTTCTTCGTGGGGGCCTAGGGATGGCTCGCTGAGTTCCCAAGTGGTCCTCGGCTTTCGTCTGGCTCGAGGCTATCCAAATCGAGGGTGTCAACTTCGCAGTCAGATTCGCTAAACCCAAAGCATCGAAATCTGGCAAAACCTCTTCCCAAAGAACGCCCTCACCACCGCGACATCGACCCAGCTTGCAGCACTGACGAGCGAAGCCAACCCTGGTGAGCCCATATCAACACAACAGGGGGCTCCCGGGTTGTAGGGCTCGCCCTTTGCCGTGGCGGCCCGAGCGCATCTTCGCCTCCTGCCGGTTCGCACCCCAAATACCGCGCAGATCGGGGATTCGCCGAACTCCAATTGGCTCTCTCTCCCGCAAAACAATCGAGCTTGACCGGGGTATCGCCACAGTGTCCCGCCAGAGAAATGCCGCGCCCAAACCAAGGTGGGGAACTCCGCCTTGCCCCCCTTCGCACCTCTGTGAACATGAGGAGATTTGTCCACCCTCGCCACGAGGTAGAGCCCGACAACCGCTTGCATCTCCTCGCGAGCGCCGGCAATGCCAAAGCGAAGCTGAAAGCGCAAAGTACCCAAAGCTCGGAGCCATCAATGCCGCGCCCGCGGGGAGGCGCGGCGGGCCACCTCAGCATGCCTGAGGGGGCCGTGCGCTAGTCTGCTCCCAGAGAGCGGCTTAATCGGCAGCGCTCGCCTGGGGCGCCGCACAGTGGTTATCGAGCCAGGACCCCTGCCGAGCCATGCGGCGGATTCCGCCCCTGGCATAGCGAAGATGAAAGGAGTGGCGTTGGGAGAAGAATCACCCGGCCTTCTGGAGGGATTGAGGATAATTGAGTGCGCCACCTTCGTAGCCGGCCCTTCGGGCTGCATGTCCCTTGGACAGATGGGCGCGGATGTGATCCGGGTCGACCCGAAGGGAGGGGCGGCGGACTTCAACCGATGGCCACTATCGCCACACACTGGCTCCAGCCTGTACTGGGCGGCACTCAACAAAGGGAAGCGCTCCGTAGCCGTCGACCTGCGCGCTCCGCAAGGTCGTGAACTGGTAGTTGGGCTCGCCACCGCCCCAGGCCCCGATGCTGGGGTGGTAGTGGACAACAACGTGGGCCGCCCGTGGCTCTCCTACGAAGTCCTCTCTGAGCGTCGGCCCGACGTCATCCAAGTCCACATCCAGGGGCATGCCGACGGGCGCCCGGCAGTGGACTACACGGTGAACCCGGAGGTCGGAGTGCCTTGGCTCACCGGGCCGGTGGAAGCCTCGGGGCCTGTGAACCACGTGCTGCCCGCCTGGGATTTGCTCACTGGCATGACCATGACAACCGGGCTGCTCGCAGCTTTGCGAAGGCGTGATCGCAGTGGCGAAGGGGCGTATCTGGAGCTCGCCTTGGCTGATGTAGCCCAGGCCGGCGTAGCAAATCTGGGCTGGCTTGCCGAGGCCGACGAGAACGGCGTCGACCGGCCCCGCATCGGCAACCACCTCTACGGCAGCTACGGCGTCGACTTCGCCACTCGCGATGGGCACCGGGTGATGGTGGTGGCACTCACGGATCGGCAGTGGCATGCATTGCGCTCCGTTACCAAGACCGAGGGCGTCTTTGGCGCTCTTGAGAGCGCGCTTGGCATCGACCTCACGCTCGAGGCCGATCGCTATGTCTATCGCGAGACCATAACGGCGATCCTGCGCCCGTGGTTCGCCAACCGCTCCTTCGAAGAAGTGCGTGCCGAGCTGGAGGTTGCTCACGTCCTTTGGGGGAAGTTCAGGACAATGACCGAAGCGGTGGAGGAATTCCGCCATGGGGTCGCCCAAAGCGTGCTTGCCGAAGTAGACCAGCCAGGAGTTGGCCCGATGGTCTCCGCCAAGTCGCCGCTGCGGCTCAACGCCGACTATGGCATCGCGAGCCGCGCCCCGACCCTGGGACAGCACACCGACGAAGTACTCTCCGAGGTTCTCGGGCTCAACCAAACCGAACTCGCTCGCCTTCACGATGCGGGCGTGATCGCCTGAGCGAGACCACAGATGGTAAATTGCTACCCTGAACCCTCGTGCGCCAGAGCGCTTGCAGTCACAACAAGCCCCCGATGATAGCTAACATCGGTGACCCGCTCTTTGGTCCCCAACCAGCGACACGCCCGGCGGCCAAAATCCGATAGCTGCACCTGCCACCGCGATTTTGGCCATGGCACCTCCACGGCAAGCGCGACCCACAGCGCCAGGTTATCTCAGGCGCCGGCCGCTGGATCTATGCCTGATTCTCCAACACATAGCAACGACGGAGCACGCGCTGGCCTTGAGGCGAGTCGAAAAATCCCGCGGAAACCCCCGCCACAGATGAAACGGGTATTTTTGCCACAAACATGAACCCTCAGAGCGTGGCGCGGCAACACTTTGCAGCCGTTGCACGCTCCGGAGAGGGATCTGGAAACTGATCCCTTTCAAGGCGACTCAGCGCATCGCACCATTCTTCTCGCTCCTTCGTGCGGCAGTGGCGCGAGCTGCTACAGGTAGAAGGCGATCGCCAGCCACTGGCACAGCGCAGCAACGATGACGAATATGTGAAATACCTCGTGATAGCCAAATATTGCCGGCTTTGGGTCCGGTTTGCGCATCGCCAAGACCAGCGCCCCAATTGTGTATAAGACGCCTCCTGCTACCAAGAGTCCTAGCGCACCCGCACCAGATGATCGAGCAAGCTCGGGAAGTATCAAGACAGCAGCCCAGCCTAAAGTGACATAGACCACCCCTGCAA
The DNA here is from genome assembly GCA_021819025.1 of Actinomycetes bacterium. Classification (GTDB taxonomy): domain Bacteria; phylum Actinomycetota; class Acidimicrobiia; order Acidimicrobiales; family Acidimicrobiaceae; genus Acidithrix. The sequence goes on from JAKASN010000135.1 coordinate 4,335, forward strand.
GCCATTTCGGAGAGCGCAACCAAGACCATTGCAGGACGATACCTACCGCGACTGCGAGCCAGGAGAGATACAGTGTTGCCGCTTGAGCCAATCCATGGAGTGCCAAGATCGCTATCGGGGTATAGGTACCTGCAACCGCGGCAAAAATCGTCGATCGATCCAATCGGCGCATCCGTTGCAGCGCCACGGGCGACCAGTTGCAACGATGCAGAGCAGCACTGACCCCGAACATCGACGCGAGGCACACCGAATAGATGCTGAGCGCTATGCGAGCCCTATCCCCGTGCGCATCGGCAATCAGCCAAGTTCCCAGCGCCAAAGATGCCCAGAAAGCGATCTGGTGAGAGACCCCCCGATACTTAGGCTTTTCTGGACTACGAAGCTCGACGTGCAAGGGGCGGACCCTTTCAAATTTTCTAAGCACTTTACCTTAAGATGCTTTCGGACGCCACATCGAAGATATAGTGCCCACCGGCGTCGCATCGCTGAAGATACCATAGCGCCCGAGCACCGACTTGGCCCGAGAGGTTTGTTTGCTGACAAAGTGCGGCAACAAATCCACGCAGGCACCGTTTCCGCTCAATCGGTGAGGCGCTGGGACGGCCACGACGTGCCAAGTAGTCTTTTGCCCCGCCTTTGCTAGGCCCATAGTGAGGCTCAAAAGGAATTCGAGGGTCGACTACGGCAAACCAGCTATCGGCTATGGAGGCCGCGGTCTCCATCGGTGGATCCGTCACACCAATAGGAGCGTCGCGCGCTTCTCGCATTTGAGAGGTTCTCGGGTGCGGACGAATTTGCAGCTTTGAAGAAGTGAATTTATCCGAGTGGGGTGATCGAAGCTAGATGAACAAGCACCACGCGCATCGCTGATGTCGGGAGAGGATCTTCCTCTGCCATCTGAGGGGATCTCCCAGCCGATCCTCGTTTACCTTCACGGTACTGGGTGGACGAAATTGTTGCCGACGTCGGCTCAGGGAGCGACCGACAAGCAACTCGCCTTGGGGCCCACCCGCCATTCAGTGTGGGCGTAGACGACTCGCTCAATGGCTTGTTTGGCTCATCCCGCCCTCGACGATACGGCTCTGGCAGGGTGGCTCGATCTTCGTGCCAGCATCGCCGAGCCCTTTGCGCTCGTGGCGGCGGGCACACATTCAGACGCCACTGCGCACCCTGCCACTTTTCATGACACCATCGCGATGAGAGAGTCCCTCAAAAGCTTCGCAGGTCTACCTCCCGGCCCACCCAGCGCGACGCGGGACGCAAAGATATGCAAGTGGCGAGTTGCGCTTGTGTTGCCATCGACAATACGCCTCGGAAGGGGAACTCCGCTGAATCTTGGTGCGAGATCCGAAGCGGCATCAAATCATGGGTGGTTTAATTTCCGCGTTCTAGTTCAGCACCGCTCCTGGTCTCGCTGCGCTCCTTGGTCGATGTCTCGCTACAACACAGTGAAGTGGTACTGGGTTGCATCGTAGCCATGATCATCAACTCGAGAGGTCAGCCAGACCTTCGGGAACGTCAACGGCATGCTCTTTCAGGACAGCGAGTGGGACGATGTCCAATACCCGCTCGTGGGTGGACGCAAGCACCACGAAGGCCGCAGAACCATCCCGGTGAGCGCGCAACCAGTTCGCCGCAGTCACGCACCAGCGATCCCCCGGTACCAACCCCGGGAAGCGATATTGAGGGGCAGGAGTAATGAGGTCGTTACCAATAGTACGCTGGTGCTCAAGAAACT
>JAKASN010000136.1 GCA_021819025.1 Actinomycetes bacterium
CTGGTGGCCTCGCCGGAGAAGTTCGTCATCGACGTCGAGATCCTCAGGATGCTCATCCATGAGTTCACTCCGCTTGAGTTCAATGAAGACTCCCTGGCATTCGGTGCGCACGTGGAAGTGGGGCACGGAGGCCACTTCCTCGGAGCCGAGCACACCATGGAGCGCTTCCGCTCCTGCTTTTACCGCCCACTTCTCTCGTCATCGCAGAACTTCGATCGCTGGTCGCGTGAAGGTCACAAGGACGCCGCGGTTCGTGCCGGGGAGATCGCCACCAAGACGATTGATAACTACCAAGAGCCACCCATGGAAGACGCGATTCGCGAGGAGCTCCAGGACTACGTGATACGGCGTCGCCGCGAACTCGGGGACTGATCGATCTTCGCATCGAGCTGATGTGAGATTGGCTCGGGCCGCCCATGGCAAGCGACCGCGGCTCGAGCGGCTAGCCTCGTTGGAGTTGAGGGGCGATGCGGAAGAATCCCTCGTCGGTGACTAGAGCGTGAAGGGTTATGTCATGGTCTTCGGTGGGGATCCTTTCGGCGAGCTGTTCCGCAAAGCCAAATCCGATCGCCACGGCGTGGGGGGGAACTCGGGCCAAGAAACGGTCGTAGAAGCCCCTTCCATAGCCGATGCGGCGGCCTTGTGGGTCAAATCCCAGACCAGGTACGATCACCACTTCGACTACCGCAGGGTCGAGAGCTTCTTTGTTGAGGGGCTCTTGAGGCCCGTAGTTGCTCTCTACCATCGGGTCATCGCGAAGCACTCTGGTGATCTCCATCTTGCCGTCTTGTATATAGGGCAACAGGACGCTCCCATGGGAACGCAAAAGCGCCGCGATGAGAGCCTCAGTGGAGGCTTCATGGCCGAAGGAGGCATAGACCATAATCTCCTCGGCGGCTTGCACTTCACTAAGGGTGAGTACCGTTTCGGTCATCACATTGGCCTTGCGGAGCTTTTCTTGGGGCGGAATCGACCTGCGTCGCTCCGCAAGCATTTTGCGAAAGAGCTGCTTTTGCTGGTTCGTCTCAGTTTTCATGGCGTTTCTTAACTTTGAGCGTAGCTTCCGACAATGTCGTTTTCATCCACATCAGAATAGCTATGACTGATATACTATATGTAGCCCAGCGGCAGACCTTGTAAATGGTGCCGCGCTTGAGAGCGCGACGTGCGCTGGTGCGCAAGTAATGACGTCGTCGTGGACTACGCGGCTTTTGGCGCGTGCACGATGCTAAAGGGGGACATGTGAACGAGAGTCACGCGAATTCCACAGCACTTCCAACCGCACTTGAGATCGCGCGAGCCGCGAAGATCAAGCCCATCGTGGAAATTGCCGAGCAAATGGGACTGCCGGCGTCAATGTTGGAGCCTTATGGCTCGCACGTTGCCAAGATCAGTCTCGACGCGACGGACTACCTCAAGGATCGACCTAAGGCCAAGTATGTGGTGGTAACTGCGATTACCCCGACGCCACTTGGCGAGGGCAAGACCACGACCACCGTTGGCTTGGGTCAGGCCTTTGCCCACATTGGCAAGAAGGCGACGATCGCCATCCGGCAAGCTTCGATGGGTCCCACCTTTGGGATCAAAGGCGGTGCCGCCGGCGGTGGATATTCTCAGGTGATACCGTTTGAGACTTTGAATCTGCACCTCACTGGAGACGGTCATGCGGTGACCGCTGCGCACAACCTCTGCTCGGCGATGCTCGACAATCACCTCCACTTTGGCAATGATCTCGGCCTCGATCTGCACAATATAAGTTGGCGGCGAGTGCTCGACGTCAACGACCGCGCCTTGCGCAACATTGTGCTTGGCCTTGGCACAGCCCAGGACGGAATTCCTCGCCAAAGCGGCTTTGACATTACTGCGGCCTCTGAAGTGATGGCCATTCTCGGCCTCACGACCTCTCTTTTTGACCTGCGTAAGCGCCTGGGACGCATCGTCGTTGGCTATACCGACAAAGGGACTGCGGTGACCGCTGAAGAACTCGGTGCCGCGGGCGCCATGACGGTGCTGATGAAAGAAGCCATCAAGCCCAATCTGCTCCAGACCCTCGAAGGTACGTCAGCGTTGGTTCACGCTGGACCTTTCGGCAACATCGCCACCGGGAACTCTTCGGTGATCGCCGATTTGATCGGAATCCATAGCGGCGACTATTTGGTCACCGAGTCTGGATTCGGCGCGGACATGGGAGCGGAGCGTTTCTTCAACATCAAATGCCGAACTTCTGGCCTGGCGCCTGATGCCGCGGTGGTGGTAACCACCGTGAGGGCCCTCAAGGCGCATTCGGGGAATCACAATATCGTCGCTGGTCGGGAACTCTCGCCGCAGTTGTTGTCGGAGAATCCCGACGAAGTGCACATCGGTGGCGCCAACTTACGCAAGCAGCTCGAGAACGTTGCCAAGCACGGCGTTCCCGCTGTGGTGGCGATCAATTCCTTCCCCTCCGACTTTGCCAGCGAGCACCAAGCGATTCGCGAGATTGCCGAGTCCATGGGGGCCACCGCTGCGGTTTGCACTCACTTCACCGAAGGGGGCCGAGGGGCTACCGAACTAGCTGAGGCCGTCGCCGAAGTTGCCGAGCGCCCCAACAAGTTCAAGGTGCTTTACTCCACCGAGGCGACCCTGAGGGAGAAGATCGAGATTATCGCCACCGAAGTCTATGGCGCTGACGGCGTCGATTTCAGTGCCGCAGGCTCTCGACAGATCGACGTCGCTGAACAGAACGGCTTCGGCGATCTCCCGGTGTGCATCGCCAAGACGCACCTTTCGATCTCCTCGGATGCCTCGTTGAAGGGGGCTCCAACCGGATGGAGGCTCCCGGTTCGCGAGGTTAGGGCTTCGGTCGGCGCAGGCTTCATTTACGCCATCTGCGGAGACATGGGCACCATGCCCGGACTCTCGCGCCACCCCGCCGCCGAGCGTATCGATATCGATGCCCAAGGTGAGATCGTGGGATTGTCCTGATTGAGTCAAAAGCTCCGGAGAGTCCCTCGAAGTCAATAGTGTGGCCAGGCATCCCCGTTACGGGGGTGCCTGACCATTGTGCTTGGGGGGAAGCTGGCAGCAGGGGTGGTTGTGCTCAAGAAGCAGGCGGCTCGGTGGTTAATGGCATCGATTATTCAAGAGCGAAATGGACTTGGTGATCGTCTTTGGGCCGACGGCTTGGGCGAGCGGTGATAATTGTGTGTGGATTGAGTTGGTGAAACTCGCCATCGATGCGCCTTAGATCCGAGCCACTGGCTCAGCGTGTCTTTAGCGCAGTGGGGCACTCGGTCTAACTTTGGGGAATTGGCGTTGCTTGGGTTCTGGGGCGAGAGCCTTGGTGTGTGGGAGCTTTGCCCGTGTGCGGTACCGGTGAATAAGGAGTAAAAATGGCCAGCAAAGAGTACGACTTCATCATCGTGGGCGGAGGTTCCGCGGGAAGCGTCTTGGCGAATCGCCTCAGTGCTGACTTGGCGAGTCGGGTCCTGGTCCTCGAGGCGGGAAGGATGGATTCTTCCTGGGACATCTTCATCCATATGCCCGCTGCGCTCACCATCCCGATCGGAAATAAGTACTACGACTGGAAATACGAGTCCGTGCCGGAGCCAGCATTAAATAATCGGCGTATCTATCACGCGCGGGGAAAAGTGCTCGGCGGGTCTAGCAGTATCAATGGGATGATCTTTCAGCGCGGTAACCCCATGGACTATCAGCGCTGGGCTGCCGATCCCGGACTGCAAGATTGGGATTATGCCCACTGTCTTCCCTATTTCAAGAAGATGGAGACCTGCCGTGCTGGTGCCGATGAATATCGCGGTGGCAGTGGACCGCTGATCCTCGAGAGAGGTCCGGCGACCAATCCTCTTTTCGGGGCCTTCTTTCGAGCGGTCCAAGAAGCTGGCTACCAGCTCACCAAAGATGTCAATGGATATCGCCAGGAGGGCTTTGCTCCCTTTGACCGAAACATCAATCGGGGACGCCGATGGAGTGCCTCACAGGCTTACCTCCATCCCGTTATGGGTCGATCCAATCTCACCGTGAAAGTCAACGCCTTTGTCTCGCGCATCGTCTTTGAGGGCAAACGAGCCGTGGGCGTGGAGTATCTCCTCGGCGGCAAGACCAAGGAGATCGCGCGAGCCAAGGAGGTGATCCTTTGCGGGGGGGCGATCAACTCTCCTCAGCTGCTGCAAGTCTCCGGAGTCGGCCCCAGGGACCACCTTGGATCGGTAGGCGTCGATGTCGTGCACGATTTGCCCGGGGTTGGGGCCAATCTCCAGGACCATCTCGAGGTGTATGTGCAGCACTCCAGCAAACTACCGGTATCGGTTGCCCCGGCGCTGCTGTGGCGCAATCGCCCTTGGGTTGGCTTCCAATGGCTCTTTATGAGAAAAGGCCCCGGCGCCAGCAACCACTTCGAAGGTGGCGGGTTCGCCCGGAGCAACGAGGAGGTGAGCTATCCCAACTTGATGTTTCACTTTCTCCCCATCGCGATCCGCTACGACGGCTCCAAGCCCGCCGAGGGGCACGGTTATCAAGTTCACATCGGTCCGATGACCTCTGACGCTCGCGGATCGGTGCTGATCCGCTCTGGCGATGCAAGCGTACATCCGGCCCTAAAGTTCAACTACCTCTCCACCCAACAGGACAAGCGAGAGTGGGTCGAGGCAATTCGAGTAGCGCGCAAAATTCTTGCCCAGCCGGCCTTTGGTGAGTTCGACGACGGGGAGCTTTCGCCGGGGCCATCGGTCTCAAGCGACGAGGAGATACTCGCCTGGGTGGCCCGGGACGCCGAAACCGCGCTTCATCCTTCCTGTACTACCAAGATGGGCGTCGACGAGATGTCGGTGGTGGATCCCGCCACGATGCGCGTTCATGGCATCGAGGGACTCAGAGTGGTGGACGCCTCGGTAATGCCCTACGTTACCAACGGCAACATCTATGCACCGGTGATGATGATCGCCGAGAAGGCGGCGGATTTGATCTTGGGCAACACGCCGCTGGCACCGATCGATGTCCCGTATTATCGCCACGAGAAGGTTTGAAGGAGCGAGGCCCGCTGCCAAAAACTGTGCTCGCAGCCCGAAGTGGCGATAAGCCAGCCGATGGGATGGGACTTTAAAGTTGCGCGCTCCTGAGGCGAGAAGTGCAGCTCAACCTAGAGGTTGGCATGTCGGAGATTTAAATATCGAGACTTTTATTCTCTCCTGGCATTTGCTGGTCTACAGAGTGATATATTAGTAGCACGTTAGTTGCACCAAAGAGAGGTTAGGATTGACATGAGCGGTGTACCAGAGCAGGCCGATGCGATAATCATCGGTGCAGGAATTGTTGGAAACAGCTTGGCATACCATCTAGCTCGACTTGGGATGCACCGCATCGTATTGATCGACAAAGGTCCTCTGCCCAACCCCGGTGGCTCTACCGGCCACGCATCGAACTTTATTTATCCCATCGAGTCTTCCAAGATGATGACCAGGCTGACCCAAGATAGCGTGCGCCAGTACAAGGAGTTGGGTGTCTTTACCCAAAGCGGCGGCCTTGAGGTCGCGCGGACCCCTGAGCGCCTTCAAGAGTTCGAGCGTCGGGTCGTGGTGGCCAAGGCCTGGGGTGAAGAAGCGCGCCTCGTCACCCCAGATGAGATTAAGAAGCTGGTCCCTTACATCGATGAGACGCTGCTACTTGGCGGAGTATTCTTTCCCGCAGTAGGCGTCGTCGATTCGCTTCGCGCGGGCACCTTGATGCGCGAGGAGGCACAGCGCCTCGGGGCGTTGACGGTGATTGGCGGCACTGAGGTCGCTGACATTACCGTCAAGGATGGGGCGGTTCATTCGGTCAAGACTTTGGACGGGCAAGAGATCGTCGCAAAGATCGTCGCGATCTGCGGTGGGGTTTGGAGTCCCAAGCTTGCCGCTATGGCCGGAGCGTCGATTCCACTCATCCCCACCGTTCATCAGATGATCAGTGTGGGACCCATTGCTCTGTTTGCCGACACTGTCGGCGAGATCGTCTATCCCATCGTGCGCGACATGGACACCGGCATGTACGAGCGCCAGCACGGC
>JAKASN010000137.1 GCA_021819025.1 Actinomycetes bacterium
TCCGATCTAGCCATCTAGGGCCGGGCGGAATCTCTCGGTTGAGTGCGGGCATCTCTTGGCGCAAGGCATTGCTGCCCCGATTGTCTCCATCGGTAACCAAATAAGACAGGATCTGCAGTGATTCGCCAGGAGGCTAAAGCCTTGAAATGCCACGCCGCGAGCCTTTTATGCTATGGTACTTCTCTTAGGCGAAGCGATAAGAAATGGGCAACATAACCACCTCGACTTGGACCGCAGAGGCGGCTGCGCCCCCAAGGCGAAAATTTGCCAAGGTGGATGCGCGGACTTAGCACTCCGCCTGACGTCCTGAAACGTCCAAGGAGAAGTTCGTGACCTCGATACGGAGTTTGCTCCATATTTCCAATCACCCCCTGACCCCCGCGACGACTGGCCCCGTGGACCCGCACCGAGACGACACCAGTGCAAGTCTCCCCAGCGATGGCAACCTCGCCCCAGCTAAGCCTTCCGCCCAAAGCCACTTGGTCCTGGCGATGGTGGTGGTGATGACCGGCGTTCTCATCACTGCGGTAGATACCACGATCGTAGTACTCGCCCTGCCTGAGATTGAACGCGGATTGCGTGTTCCGCTCGTCGGGGTGATCTGGGTGGTGATTGGGTATTTGCTCGTCATTACCCTGCTAGCAACCCAGGTGGGACGACTTGGAGACATGTATGGCAGAGTAAGGATGTATGAGGCGGGTTTCGCTATCTTCATCGTCGGATCCGCCCTCTGCGCCTTGTCATTTAATGAAGCTTCCATCGTCTTTTTTCGCGTCGTACAAGGAGTGGGAGGTGCGTTTGTAACGGCAAATAGTGGAGCGATCATTGCGGATCTCTTCCCGCCGAATCAGCGCGGCAAAGCATACGGATACAACTCCATCGGTTGGAGTATTGGCGCGGTTCTTGGCATCGTTCTCGGAGGCGCGATGGTGACTTATGTCTCCTGGCGTTGGATCTTTGGGATCAACGTTCCCATCGGCCTCGGCGCCCTCGCCCTGGCATTGAAAGTTCTTCACGACACTTCCGATCGTCAGGCGCGGCGTATCGATTTCCTCGGGATGGCCACCCTTGGCCTGGGTCTACTTGGCATCCTTTGGACCGCCACCAAGCTCGCCTCCGAAAGCCTCGACCTTTCGCTTGGAGCGATCCTGGTGAGTGGCGCAGTTTTGATAGGTGCTTTTGTAGCGATCGAAAGACGCCGCAACGAACCGATGCTCGACCTCTCTCTCTTTAGCATTCCCACCATGACGCCGTCGTTGCTCGCCGCGATGTTCCAGGGTTTGGCGAACTATGCGGTTCTCTTTCTGGTGATAATGTACCTTCAGGGGCCGCGTGGCCTCTCACCAATCAATGCATCGCTGCTTCTAGTTCCTGGCTATATCCTCGGCGGATCGATCGGTCCAATTGCAGGGCGAGTTGCAGATCGAATTGGCCCGGTGGTTCCAGCGACTTTTGGGCTAATGACCCAAGTTATTGCGCTCTTCATCTACGCCCATCTCAGCACCACCACCAGTCTTTGGGTCGTGGTGGCAGCGAGTGTAATCAATGGAATCGGTGCGAGCAGCTTCTTTCCCGCCAATAACTCTGCGGTCATGAAGGCTGCTCCGCCACAAGTCTTTGGGATTGCTTCGGGGATGCTGAGGACTTTTGCCAATGTTGGCATGGTCTTTTCGTTCTCGATGGCTATCCTCATCGCGTCGCGAACCATCCCTCGGGGCCTGGCATTCGCGATCTTTGTCGGTTCTGCCGAACTCCATGGAACTCTTGCGGCGGCATTTACTTCGGGCCTCCATTCGGCTTTTTACGCCTCGATGTCTTTAATGGCCATCGCGGCGATCCTCTCGGCCACCAGAGCGCTACGTCGCCAAAGCAGCGCGGCAACTATCTCCAACAACTAACGCAGCACTTTCTGCGGCACTCCGGACGACACTGGGGAGAAACCGTGTTGCGCAGGCCTTGCAGAGCTAAGTGCGAGAAGATCGTTCTGCCACCTGAAATACTCCCAAGGACAAACTCAAGCCCGCGAGCCGAGTTAAAGGGTTCTCAACCATGGCGCTGCAATGGGACGACACCGCTTTGGCGAGGAGGTGGGCTAAGGACGGCTGGGGCGCTAGAGCACCTCGCAAAGGTGCGAACTCCACCGCAAGCACCGTCGCGGCCACATTTCCGAACCGAACTCAGCGGAGATGCCATAGCTGGCGCACGACACTAAGGGCGTGCCCCCAGCTCGCCGTTTCCCCTCGAGCTCATCACTTCGGGCCAGGCTTTAGGAAACCTCGCTGACACTTCCTTAGGAGTCAGCTCGGATTTGCCGAGGTAGTGTTTCGGTACTGTAAGTAAGAAACCGCCGTGCACTACCAAAACCCAGACAAAGGAAGCCGTGGAAAACCAAAGCTCCGAGGAGCTGATTTGGGCGATCGAAAGAGCCAAGGATGGCGACGAGCACGCCATTGCCACGCTCTATGGCGCCTTCAATCCCGGCCTGCTGCGTTTTCTCAAAGCACGTATCGGCTCAGAAGGTGAAGATGTCGCCTCTGAGGTGTGGCTGGGGATTGCCAAGAACATCGCGAGTTTCGAGGGAAACGACAGAGACTTCCGAGCTTGGATCTTCGCGATGGCGCGCCGGAGGAGTATCGACCACTTGCGGCGCAAGGCGGTACGACCGCGCCTGCGAATCGTCAATGACCAACACGAGCTCGCCAAGATGTCTCGGGGCGATCTCTCCCCAGATCAACTCGAGATCGACGAGGCGGTCGCAGCGCTCATCAAAGGCCTCAGCGCCAAGGAGGCAGAAGTAATCCTCCTCAGGGTGGTCGGGGGACTCAGCGTAGAAGAAGTCGCGACCATCGTCTCCAAGTCAGCCGGTGCGGTTCGCGTCATGCAACACCGAGCAATCAAGCGTTTGGCAAATAATTTCCGTTCCGAGATGTAACGTAGTTGTGAAGCACTGCGTTTCCTTACTGTGAGATGAAGATGGACCCCATAAGTCATGAGATGATCGAAGAGCTGCTCAAAGGTAGTTCTTCGCCGCAAAGTCTCCCACCAGAGCTTGCCAAAGTCGCACATTTGATGGCGACAGCACAAGCACCTGCGACTGGTGGCGAGCTGGCGGGAAGTCACATGGCTGTTGAAGCCTTCATGGCCGCCAAGTTGTCCACAATCCCAACAGGAGGAAAAGAAAAAGTGTTATCCAAGTTCCTAAGTGCCAAGGCAGCTATCGCCGCCGCCGCTATCGCGCTCACTGGCGGAGCCGCCGCCGCAACCGGTGCTTTGGTATCATCGCATCATGCTGTCACGACTCCAGATATTGCCACGGTCAATTCTGGAACCCAAAGCAATACCACCACCAAGACCACTTCGCCTCTTACCACCCTGACCACGATTGCCAACGAGAACCAAGGCATGATCAGCGGCCACAGCCTCTTTGGACTCTGCACCGCTTATCTCGCGAGCACCAAGGCCTCTGCCGCCACCGGCGCGCAATCTTCCACCTCTTCTGGCACCAGCACCTCGATGGCATTTGCCCAACTTGCATTGTTGGCAAGCGCAAATCCTTCGCTACGTAGTAGCAGCGGTACAGGGACGACGGCCTTCTGTAACTACATCGTGACGACTTACAAGCCTGGGTCGAAATCGGGAGCGACCAACTCCAATGCCGCTGCGGGAAATGCCAAAGGCAAGTCCGCCTCGTCGCTTGGTTCGGCCAACGCATCCCAGGGAGCTTCTGCCAATAGCGGCTCGAGCAGCGGCGCGACACCTGAGGGTGGCACGACGGTCAGCGGCAGCACCCCGAACATCACCGTTCCCCCCGTGACGCTTCCCGGCCATGTTCCCGCGTCAGGATCCCAGCACTCCAAGGGCTAGTTCGCTTGTTCTAAAAGAACACCAGCAATGCGCTTCGTAGCACAAACATCTGGGTCGCATTACGATGGAATCTCACCTTGTGAGGTTCCATCGTCGCTTTAACGCCTCGGTTGGGCCCTCTGGGGTCGTCTCGCAAGATTTCCATGTCGTAACCACTCATTCGGGCCATAGCGGGACCCACCAGGCTAGTGCTTGGCTATGAGCTGCTGCAATCTCGCTGGGCGGGAGCTTTATCGACTACGAGCATGGGCGTCTCGGCGCGCCGCTTGGTGCGCGCGTCCGGGACGCTCCCTGGGTGGCCTTCGAGCACCTCGTCATCTCGGTGAGAAGCCTAGAGGCGCGCAAAGATCGAACTTCGGCTTCTAGCGCTATTTGGGCCGCGCCTTCGCCGCTCTATAGGCGGCACTTCGCCCCAAAGCAAGCTGAACTCGGACCCATTGCTCGTCCCAGGGTGAGTCCCGCACATTCTTGGAGTCAGTCTGCACCGTGATTGAACCCTCTGCAACCTGGTCGAACAAACTCCGAGGCCACAAGGGTCCTGCAGTTCGCTTTTATGCCAAGATATGGATTCGCTCCCGGGCTGGCCGGATCTCAATTCACCCCGGAGCCCCAATTATGACCAAAGAAAGATAATCTAACTTTCGCTCGAAATCGCATCGCTTGGGTCATCTGGACCTTCGGAAATTAGCTTGGCGGTAAATTCTCGAATCCGCTGCAGTGAATCTTCCGGGACGCTTTGGCCAGCCGACGCCAACGATGCCTTCATGATGCGATAGTCAGAAGCTTCCAGCCCACAGCGGCGACACTCTTGGAGATGGTTGGCAACGGATTCGACGGAATACTTCCCCGGCTCGGCGTCCAAGTAACTCTGCAGTATCCGTGCCACTTCGAGACAGTTCAACCCGCCTTTGCGGCGTAACATCTCAAGCATCTGAATTCCTGGTAATTTCATCGGTCTGCCTTCCCTTCAAGATGCCCTGCCTGCAGCATTGCCCGAACTCTGCGACGCGACCGGTGCAATCTGCTCATCACGGTTCCGATGGGAACCTCCAGGATCAGAGCAGCTTCTTCATAGCTGAGCTGGTCCACATCAACCAGGGTTATCACCGCGAGCAACTTCGGGGATAGCTGCGCCACAGCGCGCAACACCGACCCGTCTGTGGAGGCATCCATGGTTAGCTCTTCGGGACCCTTCGACTTCTCGGCGAAAGATTCCAACCCCGCGTTGCCGAGAAGCGAAGGCAATTTGCGCCGACGACGGTTCATGTTGGCGTTGCGCATAATCGTGAAAAGCCAAGCTCGAACATGGGCTCCATCAAAGGACCCGATGGACCTATAGGCGCGGAGAAGGGTCTCCTGAACAAGATCATCCGCCTCGTATTGGCCCTCAGACAGTGAGCGCGCAACACGCATCAAGACTTCAATCTCAGGCACCACCAACTCCTCAAACATGTCTTTGGGAGCTATGGTTCGGTTGAGGTCAGCGGCCATATTCACAGCTCCACAGCTCAGCTGGGCTCTTACAGCCCCCACGATGTCCGAGTTTTGCTGCCCGCAAGACTGAAGATTCTGAAAAAATCATCGCTGCAACCCCAGAAGAGGACTTAACTGTCGAAGTTGACATTGACTCTGCTCATTCAACTAAGTAACCCGGTCACACTGCCGCGACTTCCATAAATCTCGATGATTTCTCGCAGTTGAATTGATGGAATTCTCAAGAGGCTTGCCGGGGTTTCTCACGCAGTCCCATTCGATTACGGCCGCAATAAGGAGTCGCCATGACGTCGAACCTTACCCACCCCATCAAATCCCTGCTTGCCCGAGGCGCCATTTTGGGCGTCGTAGCATCACTTGTCATGGCGATGTTCGCCATGATCGCATCAGGCACCTATCAACATCACGGCTTTCTTACCCCGCTTTATGCTATCGCAGCGGTATTGGTGTCGCCTAGCAACGCCATGGCATCGATGAAGGCAGCGATGTCAGGAAATGCCTTTTGGTTCGTGCTTGGTCCCTCGATTGTCGGCGCAGCAATTCATATGATGACCGGCGCGATGTACGGAGCGGCATTTGCTCTGGTAGTGAGCAAACTCAAGGGCGGTATCCTCATCGCAGCTGGCGCAGTATTTGGCCTCGCAGCTTTTGCTATATCGACTTTGGTTGCACTCC
>JAKASN010000138.1 GCA_021819025.1 Actinomycetes bacterium
GCGGTGGCGCAGAGGGGGATTTATTAGTGATCGAGCAACTTACCGTGCAGGACTTCCTCGAGCGTGCTGCCCAGGTATATCCAGACCGCGTCGCTCTCGTCGACGAGCCCGACGTTTCGGGATCGATGGGAGTTGTCAATTACGGAAGTCTTTATCGGCGGGCTCGGCGTATGGCAAAGACACTTGAAGACATGGGCGTGGGTCAAGGGGAACGCGTCGCGATATTCACGCCTAACTCGGGCAAGATGGTTACCTCGCTTTATGGTGTGAGTGGCTTTGGGAGGATTCTGGTACCCATCAATTTCAGGCTTTCTGTTGAGGAGGTCGCCTACATCGTCGAACATTCGGGCGCTTCGGTGCTTTTGATCGACCCAGAGTACGAGGATTTCCTCTCGGGGATCCAGGTCAAGGAAAAGGTGACTTTAGATGGCGTCCAAGACCGCGCGCTATTTGGTGAGCTAGGTGACGCCGAGGTTGGCCCGAGCCCATGGCAACCTGATGAGAACTTTACTTGTTCGATCAACTACACCTCGGGAACCACCGCGCGGCCCAAGGGCGTGCAGGTGACCCATCGCAACCTGTGGCTCAATGCGGCGCTTTTTGGTTGGCATGTCGGCGTGCACGAGAACGACGTATACCTGCATACGCTTCCTCTGTTTCATGTCAATGGGTGGGGCATGCCATATGCCATTACCGGGCTCGGCGCCACCAATATATTGCTGCGCAAAGTCGACGGTGAGGAGATCCTAAATCGGGTGGAACGCCACGGGGTCACCCTGATGTGCGGAGCGCCGGCGGTTTGGGCTTCGGTGCTGGCCGCGGCCGAGCAACGGGCGCAACTCGGCGCGGCTATTCCGGGTCGTGGCTTGGTCCGCATCGTTGTCGCTGGAGCGCCACCGCCGTCAAAGACCATTGAGAGAATTGAACGAGAGTTGGGATGGGAGTTCATGCAGATCTACGGCTTGACGGAAACTTCCCCGGTGGTGACGTTTAATAAACACCGACGCGAATGGGACGCTAAGCCACTCGAAGAGCGGGCAAAGTTGCTTTCGCGAGCTGGCACGCCGGTGATAGGCACGAAACTTCACATCGACTCACAAGGTGAAGTCCTTGTCAAAGGGAACCAAGTTTTCGCAGGATACTGGGATAACCCCGAAGCCACCGCGGAGGCAACCGAGGGCGGCTGGTTCCACACCGGGGATGGAGGGTTCCTTGAAAGCGGTTATCTCACCATTTCGGATCGCAAGAAGGACGTGATTATTACCGGTGGAGAGAATGTCTCCTCGATTGAGGTAGAAGATATCATCTTTCAACATCCCGCGGTGCGCGAAGTGGCGGTCATCGGCGTCCCCGACGACAAGTGGGGAGAGACGATTAAAGCGCTGGTAGTGCTCCGCGACACCGACGCGGCAAGCGAAGCCGATATCGTCTCGTTCTGTCGCGAACGCATGGCGCATTTCAAGTGCCCGACAAGCGTTGAATTTCGTTCCGAACTAGCTAGGACGGCCACGGGAAAGCTCCAGAAGTTCAAGCTGCGGGCTCCTTACTGGGAAGGAAAGCCACGCCTGGTCAACTAGCCGGACCTTCTTTGGTCGGGCGAGGGGAGTCCCAAGGCGACGTCGGCGGGTTTTTTTGCGGAGATGACTCTCATTTGGTGCCACCTTGGCTCACAGCAGCTGAGGCGCGATGACCTCCCGGAGGGCTACTCGCTGAAAGCACGCATATTTTCTTGGTGAAGAACTGCCTAGAGTTCTCGGATGAGGCGAAACGACTCGCCGAGTTCCAACCCGAAGCTCGCACCCGTTCTCTCGCTGGCGCTACGAACCGTCTCTTTGAAGTGGCGTAACTCTTCGTCCTCACCAAGATTAGATATCTCCATTGAGCTGACATGCTGGGAACGGTGACAGAGAAGAGCCTCAATTTTAATGCGTAGCGCTACCTCACCGAAAGCCTCGCAGTGGTTGGGCTCGTCCGCCTCGAAAAGTAGCAGGGCATCGGGGCGGTGATGTAGGCCGAGTTCAGGTAAGAAGTGGGGATCCCTCGAGGCGACAATGGCATCGGTGGTTGCAAAGCCGGCTGCACGATGGTCGGGATGAAGGCGGTATCGTTTCCAGGGGTCGTGGCCGAGAACCACGTTGGGACGAAATTTCCGAATCATGAAGCAAAGTTGGGCGACCGATCGGTCGTTTGCGAGGAGTTCGCCGTCGGTCCATCCCAGGAAGTTGACCGTGGAGGATCCCGCTATGGTTCCGGCGGCCTTACGGGCTTCACCTTGACGGAGCACGGCGAGATTGAGGGTGTTGGCTTCCGGGTCCCAAGTTCCCTTGGAGCCGTCCGTCATGATCACAAAAGCGATTTCGGTGCCGCCTTGAGACCACTTTGCCAGAGTTGCACCTGCTCCAAACTCGATGTCGTCAGGATGAGCGCCAATCGCCAAAACTCGCCCCGGCGTAACAAGGTTCGTTGATGGCGGCTCGGGACTATGGAAATAGGTGTTTGTCAAATCGTTGCCTTTCGAAATCTACGGCTCTACTGGGGACACCTCGGTTGCGAAAGGCCCTCGGCCATGCCAAAGAGCCTTTCGAGCCTATCGATCTCTTCACGGCGCAATTGTTGCTCATGGATGTCGCGTAGTTCCCGAAGCGCCTCGATATCATCGACGGTATCCAGGTCATAACACGCCAATCCAGCATCCACCACGGTAAGGGTCAGCGCGGCTTGATGCGCCTGGGCACTGTGGGCGGCGCAGGAGCTTTCTCCGTAGCAGAGTCGCAACGGGAGCGGCAGACTCGCGCTCATGAGGTTTGTCCCAACTGATTGGGCGTCGGTGATGATGTAAACCCCGGAGTCTGCGAGTGACTTAGCGATGTCTTCGCTCCGCAGCAGGGGGAGATCGGCAAGCACGATCGCGACACGCTGGTAACCACGTGTGGTGAGATCGCGGCAGGCAAATTCGAGATCCTCGTTGAGTCCGCCGCCCCGCCCCCGCAAGACGGCGCAACCCATCGAATGTGCCCATTCTTTGACCTCGGAATCATCGGTGACGACGAAGGTTTCGTAGGCGCTTGTCGCCGCTAGGACGCTGGAGGCCGTAAATCTGACTAGTTCGGCCTTGATGTCTAACCGATGTGCCCGGATGCGCGTCTTGCCGTCCTGAAAGGATCTGATCGGGACGACCACTGCGACACGGACACCATTTGTTCGAGCGCCGGGCATATTTCTTCCACTGGCCATTCTCTAAAGCATAAGGGTGAGAAATTCCAGGATGGGAGAGAAAATCCGCAATACCATTGGATTGTACGCGAGGAGAAGCTTTGGTGCTCGAAAAATTGCCGGTCACATTGGTCGAGACGCTGCGCGAGCGCGGCGTAAAAGACAGTGAGATCGAAGAGGCATATCTGAATGGCACGGTCCACTTTCTCGCTGTTGACCAGCTTCTTGGGTCTCCAAGCGACAAGCGGAGCGCCGCAGAGGTTGCCGCGAGTGGCGGAATCGACGTCGCAACTTTGCGCAGGCTGTGGAGGGCACTGGGATTCACTGATTTCGCCGACGAAGATAGGATATTCACGGGTCTCGACATTCAAGCCGCCCAGTCACTCAAGGCGCTTCTTGGCTTCGGAGCCACCAGCGATGAAGTGGTTATACAGATGGCCCGGGTGATGGGCTCTGCCATGGCGCGCTTTTCCGAAGCCCAGCTGGTATCGTCGTCCGCCTTTGGTGACCTTGGCGATCAATTCGGCGAGGTCGACCCGACCGCCCTGGCGGATCGATTTCTTAGATACAGCGCCGCAACAGTGCCTGCTGTGCCGCAGCTACTGGTGTACACCTGGCTTCGCCATCTTCACGCTGCCTCGCGGCGAGTGATGTTGGCATTCGACCGTGGTGCTGAGAACGTCGCAGTCGTTGAGTTGGCGGTGGGCTTTGTCGATTTGGTCGGCTTTACGGTTCTGTCGCAGCAGCTGAGCAATGAAGAGTTGGCCAGAGTTGTGGGCCGGTTTGAACAAGTGAGCTTTGATGTCGTCGCGACTCACGGAGGCCGTGTCGTCAAGATGATCGGTGACGAGGTTATGTTCGTGGTCGAGAGTGCCGAGGCGGCATGCGAGATCGGGCTAACCCTCGCGGAGGTTTACGCGAAGGATGAGCACCTCTCGGAGGTCCGGGCCGGTATTGCGTCTGGCAAAGCTTTGGCTCAGGATGGTGACTATTACGGCACTTTGGTAAATACCGCGAGCCGGATAGTCAACATCGCTGCTCCGGGCGCAGTCTTGGTCACCGAAGCCGTGTACGCAAATGTATCCGCACGGAGCGATTTGGTCTTCAGACCGCTTCGCCCGCGCTATCTCAAGGACATTGGTTCTATTCAGCTCTACGTCGTACGTCGCAACCGGGTGGACCCGACTGAGCAAAGCACAAGGTGATCGAGCGGCACCGCCTTAGAGGGTCGTCTCGTGCTAGATAGCGTCACCGGGGAATTAACCGTCGGACTAGCGCCAAGTGCCATCGTGTTCGGCGTGGACGAAGTTGGCAGAGGTTCGTGGGCCGGCCCAGCCGAAGTCGGAGTGGCGAGCATTTCCGTAGGAGACTTACAGCGGGTATTGGACGATCCCGGCATAATGGGGGCTATTGACGACTCAAAGAAGCTCTCGCCAAAGCGGCGCCTGGCGGGACTTGAAGTCGCAAGAGCACATTTTGGCCTGAATGTTGGCGCCGCAAGCGCCGGCGAATGCGATGAGCTTGGCCTCAGTGGGGCGCTCAAGCTTGCTTTTGAGCGAGCAGTTTTCGCCCTTGATTTGGACACCGAAGCCACGCTGATACTACTCGACGGGAAATTTAACTACCTCGGTCGCAATAACGTTAAGACCGTGATTGGCGGCGACAGAGCTTCGGTGGTGATGGCCGCCGCAAGTCTCGCGGCCAAGGTTCATCGCGACGCCCTAATGTGCCAGCTTGCGACACAATTTACGCACTGGCACTTTGAGGAGAATAAGGGATATGGATCCCCGGCACATGCGGCGGCTTTGCGCTCTCATGGTCTGTGTGCGATTCATCGCCGAAGTTGGCGTTTTGTGGACCATCTCGAGCTGGACGTTTCTCGAGACTGACGTTTTCCAATCTGCGGCGGCTGATCCGTGTGTGATGCGTCCTTACGTCTTGTTTGGCACGGGATGCGATTCACTACTAGGAGCTTGAGCGCTTTGGCGTGGTGGGGGTAGATTTAACGCCTTAGGGCCCTTGCTTGGAGGTGCGACGTTTTGTCATTGCACTTCAGTGGGGCCTAGAGTACTTAGTGGACCGATCGGGTCATATTTTTCCGATGGATGTTACGCTGCGCATTGGCGGGCTTGCGAGGAGGTGGTTGCGACGTCGCGCAACTTTGATGTTGTGGTGATTGGCGGAGGACCTGGTGGCTATGCTGCGGCTCTGTATGGCGCCAGCGCTGGGTTGTCCATTGCCGTCGTCGAGAAGGAAAAAGTAGGCGGCACGTGTCTGCACCGAGGTTGCATTCCAGCCAAGGAATTCCTGGAAACGGCGGCAGTTTTTCGAGCCGTCTCCGGCGCAGAGGAGTTTGGGGTTTTGGCGTCGCCTCCCAAGGTTAACTTCGCCACGAGCCAAAGTCGCAAACAGAAGGTGGTTGACCAACTCTGGAAAGGCCTTTCGGGTCTGATGAAGAGTCGCAAAATCGAAATTATTGAAGGGTTCGGTACCTACCTCGGAGACGGTCAGGTGCAAATCGACCAAGGTGAAGTGATCGTCGGCGATCATGTAATCCTTGCCGCTGGCTCACAGCCGCGCACGATTCCCGGGTTTGATATCGACGGAAAAGTGGTAATGACCTCGGACGAAGTGCTCTCGCTCACTTCGTTGCCTGGTAGCGTCGCGGTAATTGGGGGCGGGGCAATCGGATGTGAATTTGCATCGATGATGTCAGATCTCGGCGTGCAGGTGACACTGCTTGAGGCGCTGCCGTCATTGCTCGC
>JAKASN010000139.1 GCA_021819025.1 Actinomycetes bacterium
CCCGAGATCCAGCGGTCTGTTCCCAACTCGGCACTCTCGACGCTCTTGTAGTGGCGGCTGAAGCGATTGTTGGGGAGTAATTGACCAAGCGAGGCATGCGCCGCGGAGTTCACCAGGGACGGGAATCTCCTTGGCGAAGGATAGGTAACTCCTTGGGAATCGACGATGCGGGGACCGACCATCCCCGCTCCAGGATGCTCATCAAGAAAATGGGCGAGTTGAAGTAAAGTGTCGTCATCGCATTGGCAATCGGGGTTGCACACCACCAGAAAGCGGAACTCCGCCCGGGCAGCACCCCGGTTGGCGGCCCGACCGTATCCCAGGTTGGCACCAGTCTGTATCACCGCCACCGAGGAGGCGTCGCTACCTCTAATGCCAGCGAGACAGTCGGCGACACTGGAGTCAGATGACGCATTGTCTACGATAATCACCTCATTGGCACCGCTGCGAAGCAGCGAAGCCACGCACCCCATCAAGAGTTCACCGGCGTTATAGTTCACCACCACGGCGGAGACTCCTCCGGCTACCGTCAGCTGGGGAAGATTGTCTTTCCGAGCCGACCCCGAATCGGTCACATCTCTCTCCAAAGCTCCAAAGCGAGTGAGCCTACCGCTTCGCTGTAGTGGGGCAGGGTCGCAAAGCCCGAGAGGCGCCAGGCACAGTTGTCCAGGACCGAGTATTGCGGCCGGGCTGCCTTGCGCGTCATGGCAAGCTCTGCGCTGTCTATCGCAACGATGCGGCTAGCGTCAGCGCCAATGACGCCGAAGATAAAGCGCACCAATTCATACCACGACAACGAGCCACTATTGCTCAGGTGAAAGAGCCCGCTGTGACCTTCGAGCACCAGAGATATCACTGCATTCGCCAAGTCCGCCGCCACGGTGGGGCTGCCGATCTGGTCATCAACAAAGCGCAGCTCAGAAGTGCCTTTTGCGGCTCCAAGAATGGTCTTGAGAATATTTTTGCCGTAGCGACCCATTACCCAGGAGGTGCGTATTACCAAGTCCGAGGGCTCCAACTCGCTCTCGCCGGCCAATTTCGATCTCCCGTAAACCGAGATGGGATTCGTCGCGTCCCACTCTCGATAGGGCTGCGTCGCGTGGCCGTCGAAAACATAGTCGGTGGAAAGGTAGACCATTTTGGCCCCGACAAGGCGAGCGGCCTGCTTAAGGTAGCGGGTAGAAATTGCGTTGGCCAGATACGCTGAATCGGGCTCTTCTTCACAAAGATCCACGGCGGTCATCGCGCCAAGATGAATTATCACTTGCGGCTCGAAACCGACCACCGCGCCATACACTTGTTCGCGCTGGGTAAAGTCCATTTCAGAGCGGGACATCGCCGCCATCTCAGAGGCGATTCGACGCTCCGAGAACGCTCGGGACATCTCCTGACCGACTTGACCCTTGGCTCCGGTAAGCATCACTCGCAAGTTCCACCCCACCTCTCGATAGGCTTGCGCGGCTCGACCCCCACGAGTTGAAGCGCCCAGAGATTCACCAGGCTGATCCTTCTGCAACCGGGGCTCGCTTCTTCAGGGGCTCCCACCAATCCCGACTTTTGGCATACCACCGGATCGTCTCGGAGAGGCCCGCGTCAAAGTCGACTTCTGGCTGCCAGCCGAGTTCCGAACGGATCTTGGAGGAGTCCAAGAGGTAGCGCCGATCATGACTTGGACGGTCGGGGACAATTTCTTTGAGCTCGTCACTTTTGTCAAGTTCACCGAGAACGAGATCGGCGATCTCCATAATGCTCTTTTCCACGCCAGTTCCGACGTGATAAGTCTCCCCATCCTTGCCCTTAGCGAGGACCAGGTCAATGGCTCGGCAATGATCCACGGCGTGAATCCACTCGCGTCGGTTCTGGGTGGAGGCATAAAGAGGCAGCGGCTTGTCGTCCAAGGCGTTGGTCACAAAGAGGGGGATCAACTTTTCGGGGAATTGGAAGGGGCCATAGTTGTTGGCACAGTTTGTGATGGAGATCGGCACACCGTAGGTGAGGTGATAGGCGCGTACTGCGTGGTCAGCACCCGCTTTGGAGGCGTTATAGGGAGTTCGCGGTAAATACGGCGAAGACTCGTCGAAGCCCGCCGTTGCCTCTAGGTCCATGTCGCCGTAGACTTCGCACGTAGACACGTGGTGAAAGCGATCCAGCTTGACGCGTCGTGCCGCATCCAAGAGTCTCTGGGTGCCCAAGACGTTGGTGGTGAAAAACCTTCCTGGATCAAGGATCGCAAGCGAATTGTGCGACTCGGCCGCGAAGTTGACTACCACGTTGATCTCATAGCGCTTCAACGTCTCGTAGGCGAGGTCGGTATTGCCAATATCACCTTTCACGAACTCATAGCTCGACGCCACGTCCGTGAGCGAAGTCAAACTTCCCGCATAAGTCAGCGAGTCATAGACCACCACTTCGTCTTGTGGATGCGTGTTGATCCAGTAGCGGACAAAGTTGGAGCCGATGAAGCCCGCACCGCCGGTAACGAGAATATTCACCTAACCTCTTTCTATTTGCTTAGCGACACTCGCGCGAGGATGGGTACGAAATGTGAGGGCTTTTCGCTCAGGCAAGATCGACAATGGAATGGTCTCCAACCACGAGTCGGTTGGCACGAGGCAAAAGCTTGCGTTTTCTGATCACGGCCTTTTTGCCTACGATGGAGCCCTCGATGCGGCCAACCCCAACGATGGAGGTTCCGCCGAGCACGATGGAGTTCTCTAACTCCGAGGAGCGCAACTCGCAATTCTCACCCAGCGAGGTGAAAGGTCCGACAAATGCGTCCTCTAGCAAACATCCCAATCCGATCACTGCCGGTCCCCGTACCCGAGAACGAACTAAGCGCGCCCCAGCTTCTATCACTACGCGACCTTCGACGATAGACTCCTCATCAAGTTCACCGTCAATTCTGCGCTCGATATCTTCCAGTACCAGGCGGTTCCCCTCGAGCAGGGCCTCGGGGTGGCCTAAATCTTTCCAATACCCCGATATCTGTTTGCTCGAAACGCGATATCCGCTGTCGATAAGCCACTGAATCGCGTCGGTGATTTCCAATTCTCCGCGACCGGAAGGCTTTATCGATTCGACGGCGCGATGGATGGTAGCATCAAAAAAATACACCCCAACCAAGGCGAGATCACTCGGCGGGTCCTTGGGCTTTTCCACCAGCCGCACCACGCGACCATCGCCATCGAGCGCCGCTACGCCGAATCGATGCGGGTCAGGAACCTTGGCAAGAAGGATCTCGGCCACAACGTCACTGGAGCGCGAAGAAAAACTTCTCGCAAACTCCACGATCCCATCTTTGATCAAGTTATCGCCGAGAAACATTACAAAGTCGTCCTCGCCGAGAAAGTCACGGGCAATTGCCACGCAATGTGCCAACCCAAGCGGCTCCTCTTGGGGAAGGTAGGTCACTTCCAGACCAAACGCCGAACCGCTGCCCACCGCTGCCATCACTTCGGCACGGGTCTCACCAACGATCATTCCAACTTTTTTGACACCAGCCGCAGCGAGGGCCTCAAGTCCGTAGAAAAGAATGGGCTTGTTGGCCAAGGGGACAAGCTGCTTGGCCGAGGTGTGGGTTATGGGCCTGAGGCGCGTACCAGTGCCGCCTGCCAGCACCAGTCCTTTGAGATTTGGCATACGGGCATCAATATTACTCAGCTAACCGGCAGGCCGAGTCCTCGGGCAATAACAAGGCGCTGGATTTCTGAGGTCCCTTCCCCGATTTCGAGTATCTTTGCATCTCGAAAGTGACGCGCCACGGGATTACCCTCGATAAATCCGGCCCCACCAAATATCTGTGTCGCCATCCTCGCGGCGTCCATTGCGGCTTCAGTCGAAAACAACTTCGCCATCGCCGCAGCTTGGCTAAAGGGTCGCTTGGAATCTTTCAACCAAGCAGCACGATAAGTCATGGCCCGGGCAGCTTCGACCTTGGTGGCGATATCAGCACACATGAAGGCCACCGCCTGGTGGCGCCCGATGGGACCACCAAAGGCATTTCTCACCTTGGCATAGGACACCGCCTCATCAAGGCACCCCTGGGCAAGTCCGACTGCGAGAGCAGATATCGCCACTCGCCCGTCATCAAGGATTGCAAGGAACTGAGAGAACCCCTTGCCGAGCTTTCCAAGCAAGTTCTCGCGGGGAACTCTCACCTCGTCAAGGTGGATACCATGGGTATCCGAGGCATGCCAGCCCAACTTGCGATAGGAGGGCTCAATGATCAGTCCTTCAGTACCAGCAGGAATAATGAACGCCGAGATCCCTTCTTCGGTTCGCGCTGTAACGGTTACCAGCGTCGTAATCGGCGTGCCGCTATTGGTTATGTATGCCTTCGACCCGTTGATCACCCACTCGTCTCGAGTCTCATCAAGGGTCGCACGCGATCGGGTCGCGCCAGCGTCGGACCCGGCATCTGGTTCAGTGAGGCCGAAGGCACCGAGAGCCTTACCTTCGCACATCGCCGGAAGATAGGTTCGTTTTTGCGTTTCAGTCCCAAAGGAGTAGATGGGATTCGCCCCAAGTCCAACCCCCGCCGAGAGAGTGATCGCTATCGATGAGTCGACCCGCGCAAGCTCTTCGATGGCGATACAAAGGGTGGAGAAGTCCAAGTCAAGTCCGCCATACTCCTCCGGAAATGTGACTCCAAAAGCACCGAGCTTGCCGAGGGCAAGTACCGTATCCAGAGGAAATCTCGCCTGTGCGTCCCACTCGTCGGCATAAGGCGCAACTTCGTTTCGCGCAAATGTGGCCACCAATTCTCGAAACTGGTTCTGATCGGAACTGAAGCTAAAGTCCATGACTAAGACCATACTCCGGCCGACAAGCGTGTCAAAAACGGCTCAGAACAGCCACCTCAACGATAGAGGTGTTCAACGTCGCCAGCGGAGATACTCCTGATACAGGAGTCCAATTCCACCAAAAGCTGACCCTGATTTGACACGTCGAGAACACGACCAGAAATTGACTCGCCATCATTGAGATTTACTCGAACGAAGGAGTGAAGCGTGGAGCAGCGCGCGCGGTACAAGCTGAGCAGCCGAGCGAAACTTCGAGCGAAGTCGCTCTGTAGAGCCAAGTAGTGGCCCTGAAAGCGCTGGAGAAGGTCGATTTCAAATGCCTCCTTCTGCTTTGTTGATAGCTCCGAGGCTAGTAAAACTCCCAACGAGGTAGCGGGACGCCCGAGCCCAGCGAGTTCTGCCTCGCTTTGATTGACATTCATACCGATGCCCACCACCACGAAACGTCGGTGGCCCGATTCGCCGGTCTCAGCAAGGATTCCTGCCATCTTGGCTTCTCCGACCATGATGTCGTTCGGCCACTTTATCGCCGGAGCAACGCGGTAACGGTCAAGCGCCTCCAGCGCAGCGAGTGACATCGCGGCGGTGATGGCAAAAAAGTCTGGGAGATCAAAGTTGGGAAAGCAAAGTACTGACGCCAAGAGCGAGCGCCCGAATTCATCGTCCCATTGACGTCCAAGTCGGCCTTTTCCAGCACTTTGATGCTCGGCAGCAAGGCATATTCCCTCTTGGCCCCCTTGCCTGGCAATCTCGACAAGCGCCGTGTTGGTGGACTCCAGCGTCGCAAAACGCTCCAAGATCCAACCGTGTCCGAGATCGACTTGCGCTAAATAATCCATTCAAGGAAACTTAGACCCTAAAATGAGTTGGTCAACTGTCGGAAAGGACCACCGTGTTCAAGAAAATTCTTGTCGCCAATCGAGGCGAGATCGCGGTACGGGTAATTCGAACCGCCCGAGAGATGGGAATCGCCACGGTTGCGGTCTACTCCGAACTCGACCGAGACGCGCTGCACGTCCGCTTGGCTGATGAAGCTTTCGCACTCGGCGGACAGACCGCTGCAGAAAGCTATCTCAATACCCCAGCAATTCTTGCTGCCATTCAAGCCTCTGGAGCCGATGCGGTGCACCCAGGTTAAGATCGG
>JAKASN010000140.1 GCA_021819025.1 Actinomycetes bacterium
GATGACGAACGAGGCGGTGTTAGTTGCAGCTCCCACTTTGATGAGCTGAGTTCCCCCTCCCACAATCCTGAGGCGATCACTGCTCAGCGTGAGGCGTAACTCCAGGGGGACCTTCTCATGTGAGGTCACCGCCACGGGAATGGTGGCGCGACTTGAGGTCAAGGTCACCACGCGGTTTTTCGGTAACCCCACCGATGACAAAATGGAGTTAATCTCGCTAACGACAGCATCAATGGCATGGGTTGATTGCGCGGTGGGAAGTTGGGAAGAGAGCGCGGCGTAGAGCCCGAGCTCTAGTTGGGATACTAGGGCCTTGTCGGACGTTGCTCCAGAGAATGAATGTAGGAGTGCCCAACCCGCCTTGAATCGCCGTGCCGTAGCCATGGGCCGTGTTGTGACGCGCAAAACCGAAGTGCTCTGCCAGCTTGAAAGTGGGTTTTGCGCAAGGAGGGCGTCAATTGCGGATGAGTCGCTGTAAGAACGGAGCACGATACCGCCGGCAACGCCTGCCAGGAGAGAGGCCGCAGTGGCGATCTGATTTGGCGAGCTGGCATTGAGATTCATCGCCAACACCCTTAGCGAAGGATCGTTGGGCTCGTCTTCAAAGACCTGTACCATATCTGCCACTGCAAGGTTGGTCGCTTCGTATATGGTGCCACCCGAGGCGACGTCGCTCTGTAGTTGTGGATCGACAACCAGAGTTGCGAAGCTCGGCCCTTGGTCGACCTGAAGGCGCAATCCCGCCGTGAGAGTGTATTTCAAGTTTGGCTGGACAACGGAGCTAGCGGACGTCACGAGCCTGGTAATGCCTGCGCTGGCCAGCGTTTTCAACCCCGCAGTGTCGAGGTGATTCGAGGTGAGATATGTAGATGGCGTTCTTGGCCCGCCGACCGAGCCCACCAGTTGATTGGCGAGTCGAAGTTCGTCGGCAAAATACTGGTTCAGCCCACTTGCCCCGAGTGCGGCAAGATTTACCGGAACTATGTCGGTGGCGATGAGTTGGTGCCCCGGGGTCTGGGCCCAGGCGAGGATGGCTCTGATGGCGTTTCGAAGCGGCAAATTCGAACTTTGCGCAGCCACGCTGATATCCAGCGCAGACAACTTCAGAGTTAGGGACTGCTGCGCGGTCCTTGCGAGCAGGGACGCCAGAGCCGGGAGCGCAGTTGCAATTCTGGAAGTGGGAATGCCGCTGGCATCTAGGGACATCGCGATACCCAAGGGCACGATCCCAGGCTGAGATGCCGCGAGAACGGCCATGGGAAGGACTTTGGTGGCGATGGTCGCCCCATCGTTGATTGCCGCAAAAACGACTGGATAGACCCCGTCGCACCCTTGCGAGCATCCGGGTAGCTCGATGGCGAGAGCCGATTGGGCAGCTACGGAGTTAGAGGTCGACGCCGGAGTGGTGGCGCTGACTTGGAATGGAATCGTGGCGACACCCGAGACCTTGGCCAAAGAGGATATCGCTAAGGGTATGGAAGACCCAAGCGGGTAGCCGCCTACGCCGTTGGATTGCATGTACTCCAAGGCGGATCGACTTTGAAGCCGGGGATAGATGAGCGCCTCGAGGTATGAACTGGTTGGGATATTGTGAAATGAGACGAGGAGCGGCACGGTGGTGCCAAGTTCGACGACAGCCGGCCCACCGCTAATTTCGATCGAAGCCTTGGCGCTTTTTGTCGCGCCGGCAGCCGGAACAACTCCCCAACTCGAGGCAAGCGATGCGAGAACGAAAAAAGCTCCAGATAGCAATCTCGCTAGAGTAGCGAGTGCGGCCCGTCGATGACTAGTGCCGAGGCTGGCCCTTGCTGCTAAATTGCCCAGTTCGCTCACCGCATCTCACCGCCGAGTCCCTCGGCTCCGTCCGTGGTCTAAGTCACGGCTCGTGTCGGACTTGGACACGACCACACTCAATAGTAATTGACCCAGAGCTCCCGAAACCGACGCGGAGGTTCCTCACAAAGAGCCGCGAAGCCCGGTCTCGCCGTCGGCGGCACTTGCGACCTAAGCTATTGGCTGTGGGAATTCTCGTAGGTACGCACCCAAAATTCGCCGAACACGACGCCGGCACGGACCATCCCGAAAGCGCTGCGCGCCTAGACGCAGTTTTGGCGGGGATTCCTGAATCCGGTGTCGCCGATGCAGTTACATTTTTTACCCCAGAGCCAGCAACCATGCTCGACCTGCAGCGGGTTCATGAACCGCACTATATTGACGCCCTGAGGCGCTTTTGTCTCATGGGCGGTGGCCAGCTCGATCCTGACACTGCCGTTTCAGTGGCCTCCTGGGACGCCGCCCTATTGGCAGCGGGGTCCGGCGTAGACGCAATACGGCGCTTGCGCAACGGTGAGGCATCTTCGGCCTTCTTGGCGGTGAGGCCTCCCGGGCACCATGCCGTGGCTGATCGCGCGATGGGGTTTTGTCTAATCAACAACGTTGCCGTCGCGGCGGCAAGCCTCGTCAATGAAGGCGAGCGGGTACTGATCTTCGACTTTGATGCCCACCATGGCAACGGCACGCAGGACATTTTCTATAACAATCCGGCTGTACTGTATGTATCGGTCCACCAATACCCCCTCTATCCCGGTACGGGGCGTGCCGACGAGGTGGGCTCGGGAGAAGGTCGGGGCTATACGGTGAACATTCCAATACCGGCGGGTACCACTTCAGCGACATACCGAAGTGCCATCGACGAGATAATTTCCCCAGTAGTGGAGAGCTTTGCTCCGACTTGGGTAATAGCATCGGCGGGATTCGATGCACACCGCATGGATCCCCTCACCGAATTGGGACTTTCTGCACCAGATTTTGGTGAGATGACCGCTTGGTTGTTCTCTCACGTTGCGCCGGGCCGCCGCCTAGCCTTCCTCGAGGGCGGCTATGATCTTGACGCGCTGCGCGCCAGTACCGCTTCGACGCTCGCGGGGATGCTCGGCGAGCGCTTGGTTAACGAAGAGCCAAGTCGTGGTGAGGCTCTGGTGCCGGTGGTGCGAGCAATCCGAGAAGCAAGAGCCAGATCGCTGGAGCTTTGATGGCAGAGACCAATACAAATCTCGACGCCCGGCTGTTGGAGATCCGCCAAGATATCGGGGAGGTAGTGGCGGCCTTCGATGCAGCGGGTTATCGGCTCTATCTTGTCGGCGGCTCGGTCCGAGATGCCGTTATGGGCGCACCAGCCATTTCTAATGAGGAGGTCGGCCCCGACGAAGGAGACCATGGTGACGCCATCGTCAGGGCCGATTACGACTTCACCACCGACGCCCTTCCAGATGAGGTGGAGGAACTCATCTCCCCACTGGCGGAGGCCGTTTGGTTGGTTGGTAAGCGCTTTGGTACCGTCTCATGCCGGATAAAGGGATTCACCTTGGAGATAACCACTCATCGCGGAGATTCGTACCACGACGACTCCCGCAAGCCGCAAGTGACGATGCCGACCAGCCTGCATGCAGATCTCATGCGACGTGACTTCCGTATTAACGCGATGGCGGTGGAGTTCACTCGGGATTCGGCAATGGAAATCATCGATCCATTTCGAGGCTTGGCCGATATCGATAGCCGCATAATTCGAACCCCGGGGACGCCCCAAGACTCCTTCTCCGATGACCCCCTGAGAATGATGCGGGCAGCGCGCTTTGCCGCCAAGCTCGATTTCGATGTGGCTCCCGAGGTCCGCCTTGCAATGACGGAGATGGCTCAGCGCCTGCAGATTGTTTCGCGTGAGCGGATTCGAGATGAATTGGACAAACTCATGTTGGCGCCTCGCCCCTCGGTTGGACTTAGAATCCTCGTTGAAACGGGGCTTGCCGAACAGTTCCTGCCAGAATTACCTGCCCTCGCTTTAGAGCAGGATCCGGTACATCACCACAAGGACGTGCTTGAGCATACTTACAGCGTTGTGGACAAGACGCGCCCCGATTTGGCCCTTCGCTTGGCAGCGCTTTTTCACGATGTCGGAAAGCCCGCCACGCGCAAGTTTGATGTGGGTGGGGCGAGTTTTCACAACCATGACAAAGTCGGCTCAAAGCTGACAAAGCGACGCATGCGCGAACTCAAGTACTCCTCGGCGATGGTATCCTCGGTGGCGCGGCTGGTCTACTTGCACCTGCGCTTTCATACTTATCAAGCGGGATGGACTGACAAGGCCGTGCGTCGTTACGTCGTGGAGGCTGGTGATCAGCTCGAGGCACTTAACGATCTCACGCTAGCCGACTGCACCACACGCAACTTGAACAAGGTCAGGGCCCTCGAAGACCGAATGGTGGAACTGAAAGACCGCATCGCCGAATTGCGCGCCCGGGAGGAGCTCGAGGCGATACGCCCCGAATTGGATGGGAGCCAGGTGATGGAGATCCTCGGGATCGGTCCATCACCAGAAGTAGGTATTGCAATGGACTTTTTGCTCAACCTTCGTCTTGATGAGGGCCTTTTGGGTTATGAAGAGGCAAGAGCGAGGCTGCTCGAGTTTTGGAAGAGCCGCAAAGACACTTCATCCTGACTTCGGCGAGCTGTTTAGGCTTTTTTGCAGCGCAGTATGAAGAAGTCGGGCATGACCCGCTCGCGGGGATCGGGCGCGACCCCAACCTCCTCGAGATGGTCAAGAATCATGCCAGCCTTTTTCAATTCCGCGAGCGCCCGTGAGAGCACCTTAACGTTGATACGCGGAGGAGAATCAAACCCGAGGTGCAGAACGCGCGTGTCCACCAGCATGGTTTCGAAGTAGCTGTGATCTGTAGGGAGGTCCGAAAAGACACGTCGACCGATGAGAGGATGAGGAAGGGCAAAGACGAAGATGCCCGAGGGCCGTAGCACCCGGCTTACTTGACGATAGAGGCGCTCGGGATCCGGAGAGCTTGCGACGCCGAAAGCTGAGATACAAATATCTATCGACTCGATCCCTACGAAGGCAAGTTCTGAGATATCCGCCTTGCGGATTTGGAAGGGATCCTGTTCAGGAGTGAGCGAATCTGAGATCTTGGCGATTATTTCCGGGGATGACTCGACCACGGTGAGCGAGCCGATCTCCTCGAGGTGATTAAAGCTCACGAGACCCCCGACTCCGCCGAGCTCAAGCACTCTGCATCCCCGAAAAGATCCGATTTGGTGATCGAGCTGTGTCAAAAGGGGATTCACTGCCCGCCTCCTCCCATTTTCTCGGATCTAAGTACCGAAGACCTCTTTGTGAGCCTCACTGGCTCGTCGGCGAACTCATGAGACGACACTCAGTTGGTAAATAGGCTAGCTGGCTGGTAAAGATATCGTTGGCACCCTGCCTGGCGTTTAAATCTGTCAGGCCAGGCGGAGTTGCGCCTGGCCTGACCGCCAAAACGTCCAACGCGAGCTTTGGCTTGCGGCGTTGTAGGTCGGTCTCTACCTAGTTGCCACTGGCAAACTCGGTCACCATGTCGTGGGCAACATTGTCACGATACTGGACGGGGGGCGATTTCATAAAGTAAGCCGAGGGGCCGAGCAGTGGACCTCCGATTCCCTTGTCCTTGGCGATCTTGGCGCAACGGAGGGCGTCGATGATGACTCCAGCGGAGTTAGGAGAGTCCCATACTTCGAGTTTCATCTCGATATTCAGCGGTACGTCACCAAAGTTTCTGCCTTCGAGGCGGATATAGGCCCACTTGCGATCCTCGAGCCACCCAACGTGGTCAGATGGTCCAATATGTACGTTGTTTGCCTCGATGCCGTTGTCGATTTGGCTGGTAACCGCCTGAGTCTTGGAGATCTTCTTTGACTCGAGGCGTTCGCGCTCAAGCATGTTCTTGAAGTCCATGTTCCCGCCGACATTTAGCTGGTAGGTGCGATCGAGCACGAGTCCGCGATCCTCGAAGAGGCGCGCAAGGAGGCGATGGACGATGGTTGCCCCGACTTGGCTCTTGATATCGTCACCGACAATCGGCA
>JAKASN010000141.1 GCA_021819025.1 Actinomycetes bacterium
CGCCAAGACCCTGGCAGACATGTCCATGCATCCCGCCTGGTGGCTCAACCTGCTCACCACTCCACCGCTCGAATTCGCCTCGCTCAGCTCTACCGGGGGCACTGTGGCCAACCTCGTCAGCAAGGTATTCGATCCACAACTTTCCATGGCCGACGTGGAATGGCTGCGCAACTCCTGGAGTGGACCCATCATTATCAAGGGAATCCAAAGTGTCGAAGACGCCATGCGCGTCGCCAAAGAGGGGGTAGAAGGCATTCTCCTTTCCAATCACGGAGGGCGCCAACTCGATCGGGCACCGGTTCCCCTTGAGCTTCTTCCCAAGGTGTTGGATTCGCTCGGGGATGCCGCCGAAGTATACATCGATGGCGGCGTGATGTCAGGCGGCGATATTCTTGCCGGACTGTGCCTTGGGGCGCGCGCGGTTTTTGTGGGTCGGGCCTACCTGTACGGACTGATGGCCGGAGGCGAGGCAGGGGTAGAGCGAGCCACTCAACTGCTCACCGAAGAGATACGAACCCAAATGATACTGTTGGGGGTCTCGAAGGTCTCAGAGCTCAACCCCACCCGGGTACACATCCGGCCGAACTAAAGACAACCCCGCAATTCATTTCAAGAGGCTTCAAAGGAGTTCGCCATCGTGGAGGCAATCGAATTCAGACCGAGCAAAGAAGAGCTGGTTTACACCTTCGGCGGCAACCCAGCTGCACTCATAGTAAGGCCCGGTACCATCATGAAGCTATGGTCTGAGGACGCCTTCAACCATACGCTGCGGAGTATCTCCGATCTTTCCAGTGAAAAAGTCGACCTTCGATACGTCAACCCCCAGACTGGTCCGTTCTACGTCCAGGGTGCCGAACCGGGGGACACCCTGGTACTTCACATCGTGAACCTCAAGCCAGCCCGCGATTGGGGGGTCTCAGCGGCGATGCCATTTTTTGGCGGGTTAACTTCCACGGATCGAACTGCGATGCTCCAAGACGCCCTACCAGACACCACATGGATATATCATCTCGATCGGAGCCGAAACACCCTGGCCTTCCAAGCGCGCTTTGGCGACTTCGAGCTTGAGCTGCCCCTTGCACCGATGCTCGGGACGGTGGGCGTCGCTCCACCTGCTGGAGAGGTACGCACTTCGCTGGTACCAGAAAGATTTGGCGGAAACATGGACACGCCAGAAATGCGCAGCGGCGTTACCTGCTATCTCGGGGTAAATGTCACCGGCGCGTTCTTTTCCATCGGCGACGGCCACTACCGCCAAGGCGAGGGAGAGGCTTGCGGCACTGCGGTAGAGGGCGCCATGGATACTACTCTCATCGTCGACCTAATCAAAGGTGGCGGGCCAGCCTGGCCACGTATCGAAAGTGACGACTCGCTTATGGTAGTCGGCTCCTCCCGCCCAATGGAGGACTCTTGGCGTATCGCACAGCTCGAAATGGTGCGCTGGTTCGAAGAACTCTATGGTTTGCATCCCCTCGATGCCTACCAGCTCCTCTCGCAGATCACCGAAGTTCCGGTGGCAAATGTGGTAGATACCAACTACAGCGTGGTGGTTAAAGTGCGCAAAGCGCTGCTGCCAAAGACCGTGGCGTATCACGGAATCCACGCTGATCTTCGCAGTCAGGCTGCCGATCTCTAGCCTGTTTCAGTGGCTGCTCGGCTCAGGCGTGGCCTCAAGAAACGCGGCGAGTACGCTATGACCTGCTCTCGGGGATCCAGGCGCGAGAGAGCTAGTCGGTTGGGTCGGGTACCTCTCGAATAATCGAGGCCGGGGCGCTTTCGCCAACCCGCCAACCGCATTGGATGAACCACCAAAGGCTGCGGAACCAGCCCAACTGGATCACCGGGACGCAAAGCCTCTCGCCCTGGCGTTGTCTGGGCGCAGCTACGCCTCGCATAATGAGCCAAGCGGTGCCCGCGAACTGCGATGTCAATTTGCAACTTCGCCCCGTCGAAAGCGGCGATATGCTTTAGCATGTCCAATTCACGATACGAAACTCTCGGTGAACTGCTCGAGGCGTCCGCCGCAGACTCGCCTAGCGCACCATATCTCGTCCAGGACCATCTCGAAGTGAGTTTTTCCGATCTCAAGCATCGAGCCGATGCCATATCGAAATCACTCCTCGGGCGAGGGTATCGACCCGGTGATCGCCTTGCGATAGCGGGAACCAACCGACGCGAGTGGGTGGAGTTCTTCCTCGGTGTCACGCAGGTGGGAATGATTCTGGTGACTCTGAACGTGAGATATCGCCGCAGCGAACTGCAATACATGCTCTCGCACTCTGGAGCCCGGGCAGTTTTGACCCCGGCGGCCAACCAAGGCTTCGATCTCGCAGCGCTATATGGAGACCTGGCCCGTGAGCTACCCGAACTGGACGAGGTCTTCTACTTCGATCCACCCGAGGGCACTCTTGGCTTCGATGCACTGCTACGCGAACGAGACAGTATCGGAGATGAACTTACCCAATACCGCAGCGAAGTCGGTGGCGATTCGCCAGCAATAATTCTCTTCACCTCGGGGACGACAGGTCAGCCCAAAGGCGCCACGATTACGCATCGCTCCATTATCGCCTCAGCTCAGGCGCAAGTGGACCATTTTGGCACTTTACCAAGCGACCGCATGGCCGGGCACATGCCCTTCAACCACGTCGGCGGAATAACCTGCACGCTGGTAGCGTCTCTCATCGCGAGAAACACCGTGGTTCTCATGGAGAATTTCTCACCGCGTGGGGCGATCGAGCTTATTAACTCGCAGCACCTTACGGTTTTTTCCGGAGTTCCCACGATGTTTGTGCTGATTATGGCCGACCCGACCTTTGCCAACTTGGACACTTCTCGGATACGGCAAGTGATCGCGGGGGGATCCAACGTCGAGCCGCGGCTCTGTGAGGAGATCCAGCGCTCCTTCCCTAACGCCACCCTGTGCAACCTTTACGGGCTTTCGGAGACTTCAGGCTCCTGCATCATCTCGCCGCTCGACGATACCCCTGAAGAGATCTCTTCGACGCTAGGCACCGCGATCGGAGAGTTCCGCTTGCGCGCCCTTGGAGCCGATGGTCCGCTCGCACCCGGAGAAGAAGGGGAACTTCAGGTCTTTGGCGATTGCGTTGTCGCTGGCTATTGGAACGACCCTGCAGAAACCGCCAAAGCGATAAGTTCAGACGGTTGGCTTTCCACCGGGGATATGGTGACCATCGCCCCCGACGGCCACGTCACCCTCAAGGGCCGCAAAAAGGAAATGTTCATCCAGGGCGGCTACAACGTCTACCCTGTTGAAGTCGAGAACCTTCTCACCTCGCATCCCAAGGTGGCAATGGCGGCCGGCATCGGCATAACCGATCCCGTGCTCGGCGAAGTTGGCCGCTACTACGTTGTGGCGCGTGGAGCCGAGCTGCCCAGTGTGGCAGAGCTCGATGAATTTTGCCGTGCACGCCTCGCCGACTACAAAGTGCCCCGCGAGTACGTTTTTGTCTCGGAACTACCCCTCACGCCGGTGGGAAAGATCCAAAAGTCAATCCTTGCCACGTCCATCAAGGCACCGGTGCAAAAGGCGCAGCCCTAGACCTCCCGGTTGGGCGGTCCACCCACAAGAACAATTTCGCAATCCTCCACGCGAGGATCACGGACCTCAAAGCGCACCAGGGTCTCTCCGGCGGTCTCCTCCAGGATCCCTTCGACAATTCCGAGATGAAGTGCGCAAACCACTCCGGGATCGAGGTCCACCGCCTCTAGCAAAGGACACGAGGTTAGCGTCACCTTGGCATCGTTCTCACCGGAGTCGAGGCGCGTGGCAAATCCCCATTGCACCATAGCCAGGTTCACCACCTCGGGCACCGAAAGGCCTGTATCATCGCCAGAGATCTCCGCTGCAACTCGGTGCCCTTCAACGCGCCCTACCTCGCGCGGACTAAGAGACTTCGATAGGGCTTTGACCAACAACACCGCGAGCCTACGGTATGAGAGCATCGCGTCAGCTGCGGCCGCAGGCGCTGGGATATAGTTGAGCTTGGGTCGACCCCTGGTCGAAGTCGTCGCGACAGATTCTTCCACGAGTCCCGCCGAGACAAGCACTGCGAGGTGTTGGCGCACGGCGTTGTGGTTGAGACCGACAAACTCGGTCATCTCGGCCACCGTAACCGGCCCAGGCGCCTTAGCGATAAAGCCAAAGATTGAAAACCGCGTCGGGTCAGATAAAGCACTGGCTCGCCGTCGAGTCTGCTCGTCAAGACCAAATACCAGCGAATTCACTCAGATCGACCCACCCTTGCAATCCCGGAGGAAACCCGTACCAAGACTTCTGGTCTCGGTCCGCACCGAAATCCTGAGTCCCCCAGAGGCGCTTCTAAGGCTACTGCGCTTGGTGCCCAATCGATTCGGGCACCGGAGTTGCTCGTCTCTGCTCCCAACAGCACCCGGGGTAGAGGTCCTGCTTCGGTATTGGTAAGAAAACCGAAGCTCGCCAGCGTAGTCGTGCAACGCAGGGAACCTCCCAGGCATTTCGGCACCAGCATCAGCTTCGCCGTGCGAGTCTTGACAGGTCCCTCTACCCAGCGCCATCGCATGAGGTCTTGATGCAACTCAGCGCGTGGCAAGAACTACTCTGGCGTGATCGCAGCGGACCGATGCTGGGCTGTGCGAAACTCAGCTGCGAGAGTGCTGAGCAACTCCTCGGGCGTGATGGGACTCGCCGCGGAAAGACATATCGGGAGAATAAAGCGATTCTCCTTCTCAGCATGAGCGACAAAAAACTCCGCAATCGCTCGTAGCACTCCGGCGGGGTCCGCTTCGAGAGGGGATCGGAGACTCGCGATAAGCTCAGCGAGAAAGTTATGCTCATAGACCATGGCCTCGACGAGTCGACCGAGTCCGAGTTCCCGAGCAACCAAGTAGACGCTGTTTTCTTCAGCTAAGGCGTGGGGCAAGATCTCGCCAGCGAGATACTTTGCCGCCTCGCCCAGGGTAACTTGGAGTTCGCCATTCGAGCATTTTTGTTGCGCGGCTGCCCGAGCAAATTCGCGAAGTTTGGCGGCCATCTCCCCGTGGTGTTTTGCCACCACCGCCAAGACGGACTCGGCCTCCCCAGGTTGTGGCGACTCCTCGGCGGCTGTTTGAGAAGTAACGAATCTTTCGTCAGACGACATCTTGCCTTACCAGCCTTTTTCTAGTAGAAACTAGAATAAAGATTATACCCGCGTACGAACAAAGGCAAGAGCGATGTCGAGGATCTCCAACCCAAGTGCTGAAGCAGCTGTCCACCCCCGGATCGGCTCTGGGATGCCAGCAGCGGTTCCCAATGCCAAACTCCCGCTGTTTTTTTTCGTGCTTAGCGCCATAGCGCTAAGCACAGATGGCGTCGTAGCCACTTGGAATGCCCGGAGTATCGCCTCTCATCCCGGAGGGCATCTGGCACTGGGAGTGGTGCACCTTTTCATGCTGGGGTTTCTCACCACCGGGGTCTTTGGGGCTCTGCATCAATTCGCGCCGGTGATCGCCTCCCGCAAACTCCGCTCGGAAAGAGTGGGTGTTATCTCGGCGGGAATCTTCTCGCTGGGAGCTCTCGGGTTAGGGACGAGCTTTCTCTTCAATTTCAATCCTGGCGTTGCCGCCAGTGGAGCCCTCGCCGTGGTTGGCATCGCCATGGTAGTGTGGAATCTCAGCGCACCTCTTCTCGCCTCAGGCAAGGGAGTGCCGATCAGCGGTCTCCGCTTTGCCGCATTCTTCCTGTTGGCGGTAGCACTATTTGGTCTCAGTTACGCCTTCGATCGCAACGGAGGCGAGAAGACCTTTGCGCTCAATCCCAACCTGGTACTGGCTCATGCGCACATCGGCCTCATCGGCTGGTTGGGACTCACCTATATCGCCGTGGCGGAAAAGCTCTGGGCGATTTTCGTGCT
>JAKASN010000142.1 GCA_021819025.1 Actinomycetes bacterium
GCTGGCATAGTAGTCATAGCGATGAACACTTTGACTGACCGGCTGAGGTGAACGGGAGCCGGCCGGGGGGCTTCCTAGCAAGGAGCGGAGCACGCCGATCTTGCCAACCTCTCTTCATCCAGGGTGGGCTCGGGTCGTTCACTTCGGGGGCCTGATAGCTGCCTAAAGTAGGAGAAGTTCCGACCTCTAGCGCAGCTTGGCTAACCCACGCCGCGACGGGTGTGGAAGAATCAAATAGCTCACCAAGGTTCTTTTCAGGAAGAGGCGTTAGCCTTATGGTGTGTCCTTTATTACCAACACGCTTCTCTCGTTGCACGGCATGGTTGCGCTGGCGCTGATCTTTTTGTTGCCCGCGCTGGAATCTTCGGTCTTTGTCGGTTTTATCATTCCCGGGGAGACGGCGGTTATCCTCGGCGGGGTTCTCGCCTACGAGCACCGGGTCTCCTTGCCAGCTGCCATCGCCGCGGGAATACTCGGAGCGATCATTGGTGACAGCGTGGGATATGTGGTGGGCCGGGAGTTTGGCCGACGCATCCTGGACTCGCATACCGGGCGCTTCATCAAGAAGGATCACGTGCGTCTCGCCGAAGAGTTCATTGTGCGGCGCGGCGGCTTCGGGGTTTTCCTCGGTAGGTTTGCGGCGGCGCTTCGTGCCATTATTCCCGGTCTCGCGGGCATGTCAGGGATGCGCTATCGCACCTTTGCGATTTTTAACGTGCTCGGCGGGATCACCTGGGCGACGGCCTATAGCTTGGCGGGATATGCCGCCGGGGCGAGCTTTCGCAAGGTGCAATCTGTCGCCGGAGAGCTCGGCTACCTAGTGATGGGCCTCATCGTGGTTGGGGTCGTAGTGGGGATTCTTATCAAGAAGAGGCGTGAGAAACGACCTTCCCACGTTGTAAGGGCTGAGCCCCAGCCAGAGCGCCACCTCGAGAGTAACGGAGCGGGAGAGCCACCGCTCGGTCCGGAAATTTAGTGCTTGATAGCCTTGGAGTTGCCCGAGCGACTTTTCAGGCGCGAAATGAGAAATGGCATCGTGTAGATAGAGAAGGCCCGCAGGTGGGCAGAGAATGGTGCGCGGCGCTTCGAACGCATGGCGAGTTGCGTGGCTTGAGCTAGATCGCGGTTCAAGAGAGCTGCGACGACAAATCTCTGGTTGTGCCAGGCGGACAGAGTCGAGATGAAGTGTGGCGAGAAGTAGCCTTGGGTGGCTTCGCGGTCCATGATAACTTCGGCGAGGAGGGCAAGTTTGCGCAAGTTTTTCGATACGCCCCCTGGGTTATCGCGGTAGACCACCAGGGGAAGCCGGATGAGGATTCCCGAGGCCTGCTCGGCAATTCGCAGCCAGAGGTCCCAATCTTCAGCAGCGTCGAGATCGGGGTTGAACCCGCCCGCCGCCTCAAGTGCTTCGCGTCGGGCTAGTACCGTGGAGGTTTGGTAGCGATTCAGCACCGCTATTTCTGAGGCGTAGACGCGGCGAACCCGAGGGTTTTCGCTGGCGTAGGTGTTCTTTTTATCGCGCGACCAGTCCGTGGCGATGACGGCGGCATCAGCGAAGTTCTCCATGGCAACCAGTTGCATGGCGAGTTTGTCGGGGTGCCAGAGGTCGTCGCCGTCCAAGAACGCGATCCACTCCCCTCGTGCCGCTGCGAGGCCCCGATTTCGTGCCGCAGAAGGGCCGCGATTTTCTTGAACTATCAAGGAGACTTTGTCGCCGAAACTCTCGATCACCTCTGGGGAGGCGTCGCTAGAACCATCGTCAACGACGATGATCTCCTCGGGTGGATGTGTCTGGGCGAGCACCGAGTCGATGGCTGCGCCGATGGTGTCAGCGGAGTTATAGCAAGTGATGATCGCAGAGATCGAGGGAGCCGTCTCGATGCGCTTGCTCTGCACTCAGCGACCGATCTCAGCCATGCTGGCGTGGAAGAGCGATTCGGCCACTTGGCGTACCACTTCGCGATCGTCGAGATGGATTTGACTTAGCCCAACTCTGATCGAAGTCTCATGCCCCCTCCCTACGATGATCACCGCATCGGCGCTACCGGCGTGCGAAAGCGCAAAGGAGATTGCCTCGGAACGGGAGAGCTCGATGTGGACGTGGCGAGATGGCACGTCCAAGGTACCCAGTAGCAGTTGAGCGATGATGTCGTGGGGGTTCTCGTCTCCGGGGTTGTCGGTGGTCAAGATGGCGAGATCCGCTCCGGCGAGTGCGCGTCCCAGCCAGGGCCGCTTGAGGCGGTCGCGCCCACCGCGAGCTCCTCCGACGACTATCACTCGCCCATCGGGACCGAGCAAAGAACGTACCGTGGAGATCAAATTAGAGATGGAGTCCGGCGTGTGGGCGTAATCGACCACCACCATGGAGGGCTGACCTGCCTCGATGAGCTGAAAGCGCCCTGCCACCGAGTCGCACCCCTCGATGCCCGCTCTCGCTTTGTCCGGGTCAGCTCCGAGCTCAATTGCGGCTGCATATGCCGCCGTGGCATTGAGAGCGTTGAAGCTACCCACGATCTGGGTGGAGAGAGCAATGGCCTTGCCTCGGTGGCGAAGCGTGAAGGCGGTTCCTTGGTGGCTTACTTTGACATTCTCCACCACGTAATCGGCATCGGGATTGGTTCCGTAGGTGACATGGTCAATGCGAAGCTGGCTGGCAAGGCGGACTCCCCAAGGGTTGTCGATGGCGATGATGCCAAAGTCGCAGCGCGAAGGTTCGAAGAGCTGTGCCTTGGCAAAGTAGTACTGCTCCATGGTGCCGTGGTAATCGAGATGCTCCGGGGTGAGATTGGTAAAGATGCCAACGCGAAAGTGCGCGGCGTCAACTCTGCGTTGGTCGAGTCCGTGCGAGGAGACCTCCATCGCAACCGTCTCGACGTTGTTCTCCACCATGTCGGCGAGCATTGCCTGGAGATCGGGCGCTTCGGGTGTGGTAAAAGTGGAGGGATACCGCTTGCTTGCGGAGCGAAATTCAATGGTGCCGATGATTCCGGTGCGAGTTCCCGCCTCGCTGAGCGCCGCATCAAGGAGAAAGGAGGTGGTGGTTTTGCCATTGGTCCCGGTGATACCCACCAAGTTGAGACGCCGAGAGGGATCTCCGTAGACCAAGCTCGCTGCAGCTCCGAGTGCTTGGCGCACCGAAGGAACCACAAGCTTGGGAATGTAGCTGGGGAGATTCGGGGTGTCAAGGTACTTCTCGGCAATCATGATCGCCGAAGCGCCGAGTTCGATGGCGTCGGAGGTGAAGCTGATACCGTTTTGGAGCGACCCGCGCATCGCGGCGAAGAGGTATCCTTCAGCAATTCTGCGCGAGTCGTGGCTTATTCCGATGACACTGACGTCTGGACCGACCAAATAGGATCCGGAGACCCGATTTGCGATCTCAGAGAGCATTACTGCCACGATTTAGCTTTCCCATCCATCGAGCTACCTAGTTGATCCTAAAGGCTAACCGCGAAAGTTGAGAACCAAAGAAGTTTCTACGTTGACATCGAAACTATTTGCCGACTCGCAGCGGCGACCCGTTTCGGATCTTGCGGCCAAAAGTTGCTTGGGGAGACGAAGCTTCGGGGATGCGGATCTCGCCCGATAACGCCTGCAGCCGACACTATTGCGCCAGGTCAACCTTTTGGACGAGGGTCGATTTCATTCTTTGGGCTCATCTCTTGGCACCAAAGCAGGCTTAGGGTTGCAAATATGACTAATGAACCTGCGGTAAAGACGCAAAAGCTCACCAAGACCTATGGGGACAAGGTGGCTGTTGACTCGGTGGATCTGGTTATCCCGCGCGGAGTAGCCTTTGGATATCTCGGGCCTAACGGGGCGGGCAAGACCACCTTGATCAGGATGCTCCTCGGCCTCACCCCGGCTACGTCGGGCTCGATGTGGCTCTTGGGCAAGCAGTTGCCCAAGGAGCGTTCCGAGGCTCTATCAAAGGTGGGAGCCATCGTAGAGGAGCCAAGATTCCACGAGTACCTCACCGGGCTGGAGAATCTGCGCGTGGCTGCTTCAGTGCGCGGTCCCGATGCATTCGCCCGGATCTCTGAGAGCCTCGATCGCGTCGGTCTAAGCGCGCGGGCAAGCGACAAGGTGGGCTCCTACTCGCTGGGCATGCGCCAACGCCTGGGAATTGCGCGCTGTCTGCTCAACGACCCTGAACTGCTGATCCTCGACGAACCCATGAACGGTCTCGACCCGGCGGGAATTATGGAGTTTCGCCACCTCATCCGCTCGTTTGTCTCTGAGGGACGTACCGTGGTGATCTCCTCGCACCTTCTCGATGAGATCGAAAAGACCTGCGATGCGGTGGCAATTGTGGATCGCGGCCACATCGTCAAGCAAGGGTCGATCGACGAGATGCGCGGGAGGCCCTCTGGCCAAGTGACCATCGAGGTCGGCGAGCCGGATCTCGCCCTGAGTTTGCTTTCACGCCTCGACTACGTCTCGAGCGTCGAAGTGGTCGGTGGGGGAGAGCTCAAGTTTGACCTCAGAGGAGACGCCACATCCGCAAAGGTAAACGCCGCGCTGGTAGGTGCGGGGATCTCCGTTGAGCGTCTCGAGCCCGCCAAGGCCACCCTCGAGGACGAGTTCCTCGCGGTGACTTCAAATATGGGTATTCACTAGGAAGGGATGAATCCAAATGTGGTTCGCACGAAAAATGGTATCTGCCGAAGTCCTCAAACTTCGGCGCAATCGCGGTCAATACTTGACCGCGCTGATTCTCACCGTCGGAGTCGCGGTGGTTTACTTTGCCGTCGTGGAGGGATTCCACCTCTATAATTCCGCCTCGCACGGGCCGGCGGGTGGTGCCTCGAACTTCGCCAACGCCATCAACGTCCTCACCTTTATCGGTTCCACCGCGGCGATCATCATCGGGGCGAGGGCGGGATCGATCGACCAGAGTACCGGAGTATTTCGGGATCAAGTCGCCACCGGGCGTTCCCGGGCAGCGCTCTTCGGAGCCCGGGTGGCGGGATCGATCCTCTTCTTTCTCCCCTTTATCCTGGTGGCCCTAGGTGT
This sequence comes from Actinomycetes bacterium, assembly GCA_021819025.1. GTDB lineage: Bacteria > Actinomycetota > Acidimicrobiia > Acidimicrobiales > Acidimicrobiaceae > Acidithrix. Next base: position 5,017 of record JAKASN010000142.1, read on the forward strand.
GACCGTGGTTGCCACCCTTGCGTTGCATGGCAATCTCGCCAATCCCACTGCGAGCACCATACTCTCGAACTCCGCGGTGACCATCGCGGTTACCCTGTTCAACCTCCTCCTGGCGCTGGGTTTTGCCAGCCTTACCTTGTCGCGCTCGATCACCGTTGGTGTGTTGCTGGTCTGGACTCTCTTTGCCCAGCGCCTCATCGTCAACATCACCGTTCTCGGCTCGCTTCGCAAGGGGATTCCCTTGGTGGCACAACACGCTCTTCACGCGGTGCGCGGCGGGCCTTTTGCCACTTCGATCACCGAGAGCTTCACTGCTGGTGTGATCGTCCTTCTCGCCTGGAGTGTTGCGGCCCTCGCGGTGGGGGCGTGGCGCACCATGACCATGGATGCCTAACATCTAGACCATGGACAACGCTGAAGATTCCATCGGGCGCCCGCCACTAATCGGGGGCGCCGCGGCGAGGATCGGGACCATAATTATAGGCCCGGTCCTCGTCCTGGTCTTATTCGGTGCCGATGTCGCAGTGACAGTTGGAAATATCGTCCGTAACCCCAACCTCGGTACCGGCGCGGTTCGTGAAGTGCTGGTTTTGGGGGTCTTGGGTGCCCTCGGTGCCCTCGCTTTGGGGCTGAGGCGCAACCACCCAGCGGCGGTGGTAGCGGCGCTCTTGGCGATAACCATCGTGGAACACTCGGTCGCCCCTGGGGGAACCAGGAGCATCTATCCCATTCCACTCTTTTTCGCGTTGGGTTCCTATGCCGCGAGACGCCCTTGGCGCAGAGTTGTGGAGATGGCCGCAGCGACGATT
>JAKASN010000143.1 GCA_021819025.1 Actinomycetes bacterium
AAGCTCGCCGAAGGCGACAAGCTTCTTGACCAAGGAGCAACGGTCGACGAGACCGATGCTCTATCCCTTGAGCTAACTGGGGGTTTTTTGCGTAAAGCTCCGCGCGGCCAATGAGGACCAGGCAAGTCCGGTGTGCTCAGAGAATTACTGCGAGATGGTGCGAGGCTGGACCAAAGACCGAGCAAAAGTTGTCAAAAGTTTTTCTCAGTTCGAAGCAAGATGAGTTGGCGGGGCAAGTATCTCGGGGCAGGCATCGGCCAAAACGCCCAATGAGTCCAGGTCGGTCACGGAGCAGTTATGCATCATTTGGCTCACTCTGCTGTCCAGCCGATGAATGATCGAGGTAAAGCCGCGGGCCGATTGCGTAAAGTGGCACGTTGGTCAGATCCTCCTCCTCGCGGTAGTTGGCCAGTGAGAAGCGCCAAGCTTCGGCCGGGTGGAAGCGGTCGATGTAGCTGCGCAAGCTCTTTGACTGCAAATTCTCCTCGGCCTTAACCTCGATTGGTACCAAGGTACCGGAGCGTTCTATAGAAAAGTCAAGCTCGGCGTTGCCGTTCTCGGGCGCCCAGTACATCGGCACCGAGTTGCGCGCGGCGATGATCTGCTGCAGTACGTACTGCTCGGTAAGCGCTCCCTTGAACTCTTCGAATATACCGGTGCCTTGCAGCAGCACCGAAGATTCCACGCCCGAGAGGGCGGCGAGCAGGCCGATGTCGTGAAGGAACAGCTTGAATATCTTCGCATCTTCGTATGCCCGAATTGGATTCGCCGGCTTGGTGTAGCGGGTTACCTTGTGCACCAAGCCGGCATCGCACAGCCACTGGATCGCGTCTTCGAACTCACGCGCTCTTGCACCTTCGCGAACGCGTCCGAGGATGAAGCGCTTATTTTCGCGTGCCAGCTGGGTGGGCAGCGACGCCCAGACGTCGGCGATGCGACGGCTGACGGTCGCAGTGGCATACTTGGCAAAGTCATGCTCGTAGCCGCGGAGGATGTCGAGCTGCACCGAGCGGACGTTATCGTATGAGTCGCCTTTGGCGAAGCGAGCGACGGCCTCTGGCATCCCGCCGACGAACATATAAAGGCGCAAGAGCTCGATGAGACGATCTGCGAACGAATCGATTAGCGGCCAGTCCTGTCCCATCACGAGATCAGCCAGCTCTGTTTCGCCGGTGCCACGGAGGAACTCGTCAAAGTCGAGCGGGTGCAGCTCGATGAAGTTGACTTTGCCGACCGGGAAGGAGGCGTTGGAGCGTAGTGCCACGCCCAGCAGTGAGCCGGCGACAGCGAAATGGATCTCAGGGCGCTCTTCGGCGAAGTACTTGAGTGAGGTCAATGCCTGGGGCGCTTCCTGAATCTCGTCGACAATGACCAGCGTCGTCGCCGGGTTGATCGTTGTTCCGGCGGCGATCGCAAGTCCGCGAAGGATGCGGGCGGGGTCGAGATTGCCGGCGAAGATCGAGGCTACCGAGCGGTCGCGCTGACAGTCGACGTAGGCGACCCGCTCGTAGTGAGAGCGTCCGAACTCCTGCAACAGCCAGGTCTTGCCAACCTGGCGCGCGCCGCGCAGCACCAGGGGCTTGCGCGCCCCATCGTTCTTCCACGCCTCAAGTGAGCGGAGTGCTCGCCTGTCCACGCCTAAATAATACTCCTCATTCACATAATACGGATGACTTCCGTGGGGATTTACACATTATACGGATGACTTCCGTGCAAACTTACGCGGTTTAGCTTTGACTTACATGCCATCAGCTGGCGAGCTAGGGCGAGAATGCTTGGCGAACGGGTCCGAATCTCCCTGGTGAAGGCAGTATCGGATCCCACGGTCATGCTGCTATTTCTGGCGAAGCTACTGACCAGACGGGTCAGTTCTGCAACGGTCCACTGGCGTGGTTTCCCAGTGATATGGGGCCATCCCCGTTGCCGTTTATGGGACTACCCGTCAGGTGCAGCACCTCCAACCGAAGAGGTAGTCGGCTGGGGTCTGAAGAGCCATTGCGAGGAGACCCCACGGCATTCAGGGAAGTGTCAGTGGCCCCAATCAAAGCAGTGTTGCGGCTCTGGCTATAAGGCGCCGGAGAACGAGCAATTGCCGAGGTCCTGCGCATTGATCGAAAGACGGTGCGAAGTTACCTCCAGGGCGTGAGGGAGCTCGGACTCAATCGCTCGGGTGGCGATGAACAACCGACTAAGGAGTTGTTTGGTCAGCTGGTGCAACGGATGCGTCCGCACCGACCCGACAGCCACGGTGACGCCTCGCCGGTCTTGGTGAGTGAATAAGCCAGGATCGAGGCCCGGGCCGAGAAGGACCTCACTGTTACCAAGGTCGGCAGCTGAGCTTCGGTCCGCCCGAGGGTGGCTCACAAGGATTAATTGCCTGATGTGCGCCGGTGCCGCGCCTTCAGACCCGAACCGTCTCCCGGATTCGACCGATCCGAACGGACCCTGTCCTCGATGTGAGTATTCCAATAATTCTTTTCCACCCATTCCGCTAAATTCGTTTCCACTTATTCCAATAATCCTTTGCACGCATTCCGGTTTCTCTTTACCAGCCACAGGGCTGGCGGCGATTGGGCTACAGACGTGTTCTCACGCTCGGATCTTCCGAGCGTGAGAACACGGGAACGGTGGCGTTGATCTGGAGCTGTTCGGCGATGTATCGCTGGGCGAGGCGAAAGACGTGGCACGACTTACCGAGACACTCGTCGATCTGCTCTACATCACGCCCGCCTCGATCCCCCTGCGGCAAGCGGAAAGAAGGCCGCCGCTCTCGCTATCCGGCGATCTCAAGCGCTCACGCGATGTCGGGCAGGACACCCGCGACGACCTTGCGCAGTTCCCATGCGTAGGGTGGGCCGTTTTCGCGGTCGGTGTACAGCAGGTGGGTAGCCCCGATAAGCGTGTGCGAGAGCGTCGGAATGTCCGCCGTGGCTGCGACTCGACCAAGTGCCTGCTCTGCGGTCAGGTAGGCGGTGACCATCGCGCATCCCTCTGCGATCAGTGGGAATCGTGCGGCTCCCGCTTCGGCCAAGCGAGAACGCAGACCGTCGCGAGTGACGACCAGCGCGACTATCGCTGCCCCAAGGGGGCTGAACACTGCAGCTAGCGCATCAGCGAGATTGTCGACAACGGTGCCGACTCCTGCGGCGTCGCGCAGCGCACTCGCTGGACCTCCGAGCTGGGCGACGCGATCGAGGATGCACTCGGCGAGGAATGCGTCGAAGTCAATGAAATGGCGATACATCACGCCCTTCGCAACGCCCGCCTCCGCAGTGACTCCACGACTCGTCAGCCCGGCGACACCGCCTCGGCGCAGCACGCGCTCGGTGGCATCGAACAGCAGCTCGCGCGCGTTGGCCAGGTGGACTCCGGTCGGCACGGCGTTCCTCTCACTGACGTTGATAAATGGGCACTCGCCCACTATGGTGGACTCATGACCACTATACCGCCGGAGTCTCCGCGGTTCCCTCCAGGCGAATCGCATCGCGCCCGAAACGTCGCCGAGGCCTTCGGAAGCGAAGCCGAGCGTTACGAGCGAACCCGTCCGACGTATCCGAAAGCCATGGTCGACGCGATCCTCGCCGCAAGCCCAGGTCGTGACGTCCTCGACGTCGGGATTGGCACCGGCATCTCAGCCCGACCGTTCCAACAGGAGGGGTGCCACGTGCTCGGCGTCGAACCTGACGAACGGATGGCCGAATACGCCCGCGGCAGCGGTATCGAGGTCGATATAGCGAAGTTCGAGGACTGGGACCCTGCGGGACGGACGTTCGATGTCGTGATCGCCGGGCAGGCCTGGCACTGGGTGGACCCCGTGCTCGGCGCATCGAAGGCTGCCGAAGTTATTCGACTCGGGGGTCGCATCGCGCTATTTTGGAACGTCATGTCGTTCCCGCCGGACTTCGCCGAGGGATTCTCGGCCGTCTACCAGCGAGTCCTGCCCGATCTCCCGTTCTTTCAGATTGGCGCGCCCGGTGGTGTAGCGTCTTACGCACCGCTGTTCGACAAGGCGACCGACGGCATCCGACGAGCCGGGGTGTTCGACGAGCCGGAGCAGTGGCGATTCGACTGGGAGCGGCCCTATACCCGTGACGAGTGGCTGGAGCAGGTGCCGACCTTTGGCGGTCACAGCAAGATCCCGCCGGAAAGGCTTGCGGAGTTGCTCGCCGGAATCGGAGACGTGGTCGACGCGGTAGGCGGCAGTTTTACGATGGGATATACCGCGGTTGTGGTGACTGCGACCCGAACCGAATGACGTGAGACTTCAGTCGAGTCGTCGTGGATCCGCGCATTGTTGCGATCCGCGGTTCTCGCCAACGAGGGTCTATGCGACGAGAATCTTGGTCCGCCATGCGGACCCGTCGTGAACTCGACGGACGTTCTCATAAACCGTTCTCGTATCCTTTTCTCAGTACCTCCGGCGCTCCACGAGTTCTGAGACGTCGGAGTAACGGAGTACCGGACGTGAAGCTTGGCTATGCCAGGGTCTCGACCGCGGACCAGCGCCTCGACCTCCAAGAGGAAGCGCTGCGAGCATCCGGGTGCGAGAGCGGGTCTACTGCGACACGGCGAGCGGCAAGATTCCGGAGCGCACGGAACTTGCCAAGGCGCTCGATGCCCTACGCCCGGATGTCGGCGACATGTTCGTCGTCTGGAAGCTCGATTGCCTGGGGCTGAGCGTCAAGGCGCTCGTCGACCTCGTTGGCCGTTTCGATCGTGATGGCGTCGAGTCCGTGAGCCTCGCGGACGGCATCGACACGAGTACGCCCGCCGGTCGGACCTGAACTGTCCTGGTTCTGGTGGATAGTGTTGCGCTTGGATTTAGGAGACCCGGTTGGTCTCCACGAGACGATCACAGTACATTTCGTTGGGCTCAGTGATGAGATCTCGGGACGGCAGGAGCACAACCCAAGTTCTCAGTATTACTCGAACCGCGAAGCAATTCCCAACTGGACTCGGGTCACGTGCTCCACGCAATGTTTTTTACTGAATGACTTTGAGCTTGAAGAGGCTATTGACTCTTAGCCCGGGAATTATCGTTGCCTCAACCGGCTAATCGGGACAGAGACTCAGATGCATCTCCAGGGCCTCCTCCACCCAGGGATTCTCCACTGCGGGCTCTGCGGCCTTCGCATGTGGTTGAACCACCGCCGCTCCTCGACCTACTCCTGCCAGCCAACCCGCAGCGCGCGAAGGAGGATTCCCGCTGACAACCCGTCAACGTGTACCTCAACCAGGCTCGGGTCGAAGAGGTACTTCGCCCTTCCTCGCGAAGGCGCCCTTCGGATCGGCTCGCAGCGACTACTGGCGAGTATGCCTTGAGGAGGGTGGCGACGCCGGGGTTAGCCGCGCTAGCCGGGCATTCAGCACATGAGTTGGTGTGGAACTACTGAGATCATGGACTGTGCCTTTCTTTTTGACGAACTTGACGAGTATCGACGGCAAGTAGTTCGAGAAGCCGAGCTTGTAGGGGTGGTGGCCTGGGTATCTTTGCTGGCCCCTTGTCACTGGCCGGCACAAGGCGTAGCTCAGAGAGTGCACGAAAGATGAGACGTCCTGTTGGTTTGGCCGGTCGCCCTGTCCATAACCCGCAAGCCTTATTTCGGGGCTGAGAGCCAGGCGCACGGCACGTTCGACCATGCTGAAGATGAGCAATCCCAGACAGATCACGCTGATCAGCACCTCGATACGCCGGCTGTTGTTCAAAAATATCGGCGCGACAGCAAGAGGACCCTTGAAGTTACCGTGTCGTCGCTCGACAGCCTCCTGGCCCTTGTGGAGCCGGAGTACAGATCG